>JANMXB010000581.1:0-1761 GCA_031380765.1 Pseudomonadota bacterium
CAGGACCTGAATGTTGCGTGGCTGGAAGAGCCCTTCCCCGCGCACGACTACGTGAGCTACGGCCTGGCCTCGGGCTTCAGCAACACCCCGCTGGCCGCCGGCGAAAACCACTACACGCGCTTCGAATTCAACCGGGTCCTGGAGGACGGCTCGATCACGGTGCTGCAGCCGGATCTTTCGAAGACCGGCGGCATCACCGAGGCGCTGCGCATCGCCGCAATGGCATCGGCCTACAAGCTGCGCATCCATCCGCACAGCTCGATGACCGGCCTGAACCAGGCGGCCAGCATCCATTTCCTCGCGGCGATCGACAACGGCGGGTACTTCGAGGCGGACGTCTCGAAAGCCAACAAATTCAGGGACGAGCTGTGCTCCACGCCGTGGAAAGTGGACAAGGACGGCAACGTCTGGCCGCTGGACAAGCCGGGGCTTGGGCTCGAAGTGGACGAGAAATTCCTGCAAAAGCACCCCGCCATCGAAGGGCCCGGATACGTTTAAGATAGGCGCACAAAAACGAGGAGGAGGCAGCATGAAAGCATTCAGGCTAAGGGCAGTGGGAGCCGCCGCAGTCATCGCAGCGCTTGCATGGTCGGGGTTCGCGGCCGCCCAGGCCTGGCCCTCCAAGCCGATCCGCTGGATCGTGCCCTATACGCCGGCCGGAATTACGGACACCGGCACGCGCATGGTGCTGCAGAAGGTGCAGGAGAACACCGGCTGGAACATCGTCGTCGAAAACAAACCCGGCGCGAATTCCCAGATCGGCGCCGGCGAAGTCGCCCGCGCGGCGGGAGACGGCTACACGTTCGTCACGGTGATTGGCGCGCATGCGGCTAACGCAACGCTGTATGCCGGCAAGATGCCCTTCGACCCGGTCAAGAGCTTCGCGCCGGTGTCGCTGACCATGATCGCGCCGCTGATCCTGACCGCCACCAACAACTTCCCGGCCAAGGACGTGAAGGAGCTCATTGCCTACGCGAAGGCCAACCCTGGCAAGATCTCCTTCGGCTCTTCGGGCATCGGCGCCGCGGCCCACCTGACCACCGAACTTCTCAAGCAGAACGCCGGGATCGAAATGGTGCATGTCCCCTACAAAGGCACCGCGCCGGCGTTGCAGGACCTCATGGGCGGCAACATCCAGATCCTCGTGGATGTGCCCAGCACGCTCATGACGCATGTCCGGGGCGGCAAGATCAAGGCGCTGGCAATGTTCTCGCCCAGGCGCCTTAAGAGTGCGCCCGAAGTCCCGACCATGTCCGAGGCGGGCGGGCCGGCGATGGAATCCTCGACCTGGTTGCTCTTCCTCGCGCCGGCCGCAACCCCGCGCGACATCGTGACGCGGATGTCTGCCGAAGTCGCAAAGTCCGTCAACCACCCGGACGTCAAGGGAAAGCTCGAGGGCCTGGGGGTCGAGCCGGTGGGCAGCACGCCCGAGCAGGCGGGCAGGTTCCTCAACGACGAGATCGCCAAATGGGCAAAGGTGATCCAGACGGCCGGGGTCAAGGCAGAGCAGTAGTCCATCGACCCATGTACCGGTACCAATACACGAATGACGCATTCAAGTTCGAAGTGCGACAGGTGGATTTGAATGCAAGAGTACCTCAGCTGGTGTTTTTCGACCCAAAGCGGCCCGGATGACGACGGGAAACCATGAAGGGGAGGTTGGAATGAGCGCGCAGCGACGAGTGTCGGGAACCGCCGTGCAACGAATCATTGCCGTCCTGGGCTCGGCGGTTTTCTTCGTGATCGCCCCATGTACGCTGG
>JANMXB010000624.1:0-2157 GCA_031380765.1 Pseudomonadota bacterium
CGGCCGTGAAACTGATCGTAGGGCGCGAGGGTTTCGATCGTCGGATGGGCCGGATCGGCGCCGTCTTCTTTGAGCGCGGCGTTCAGGCGCTCCTGTAGTTTTCCACTGGTGTAGTGGCTAGCGATGTCGCTCATGGCTAGGGTTCTTCCGGTAGCAGCTTGCGAATCAGCCCGAGCAGGTCCAGGGGGCTGTAGGGTTTCGCGAGGTAAGCGGTGGCGCCGGCGGCTTTGGCTTTCTGCTCGTCGCCGCTTAGCGCGAACGATGTGATCGCAACGATCGGCGTAGCCGCCATCGAAGCGTCGGCGCGGATCTGCCGCATCGCCTCCATGCCGGAGATCTTCGGCAGCTGGATGTCCATGAGGATCAGGCCGGGCTTTGCCTCCAGCGCCTTCGCCACGCCCGCCTCGCCGTCGAAAGCTTCGATCAGCGTGTAGGTGGTGCGCTTGAGGAGATCGCGCACGATCTTGCGGTTCATTTCGTTGTCCTCGACGTAGAGGATGGTCTTGCTCATGCTTCTGCCCCTTTGGATGCATCGACGCGCAACGGCACCTCGAAGATGAAGCTCGAGCCCTTGCCCAGCTCGCTTTCCACCCAGACGCGGCCGCCGTGCATCTCGATGAATTTCTTGCTGATCGACAGTCCCAGCCCGGTGCCCCCGTATTCGCTCGGGTTGGTGGCGTCGGTCTGCTTGAACTCGTTAAAGAGACTGCCGATCTTGTCCGGCGGGATACCGATTCCCGTGTCGTTGACGCGGTAGACAAGTATCCCTTCGTTGAGCGCGACCACGATCTCGACTTTCCCTGCCTTGGTGAATTTCAGCGAATTGCCGGCCAGGTTCATGAGGCACTGCGTGATGCGGCCGTAGTCGCCGTAAGCCAGCGGAATCTCCTCCGGCACCGTGGCGAGAAACTCCAGCCCTTTCTCGGCCGCGAGCGGCCGCAGCGTCGAGCGCACGCTCTCCACCGTGTCGTGCACGGAATAGTCGGCCAGCGCCAGCTCCATGCGTCCCGCCTCGATCTTGGCGAGGTCCAGCACATTGTTGATAAGGCGCAGGAGGTGCTTGCCGCTCGACTGGATGTCGGCGAGCGGCTCTTTCATCTCTTCGGGCACCGCGCCGTAGATTTCGGCCAAGATCAGTTCGTTGAAGCCGAGGATCGCGTTCAGGGGCGTGCGCAGCTCGTGGCTCATGCTGGCGAGAAAATCCGACTTGTGGTGGCTCGCGATCTCGAGCTGCCTGCCTTTCTCGGCGATCTCGCGGAACAGGCGCGCGTTCTGGATCGCCATTGCGGACTGGGTGGCGAATGTTTTGAGGAGGTCGACGACTTCAGGCGCAAAAGGACCGGGCGTCTTTCTGGTCACCAGGAGCGCACCGAGCAGGTGCTCTTCGCGCAGGAGCGGCACCGCGAGCACTGCGCGGTAGCCAGAGCGGATGAGGAGCTCTTTCCTCGCGCTCCGGTAGCTGTCATCGAGCGTGTCGGGGACCTGTACCGGCTCGCGCGTGACACCGCTCCGCCCGACCGCGCCGTCACCCAGGCGGATCGGGGCGTTGCGCGTCACCTGCAGCAGCTCCTCGGCCATATTTTCGGAAGTCTGCATGCGAAACTCGCCTGCCCTCTCGTCGTATTCGTACATCGAGCCGCTGTCCAGGCCGGTGAGCTGGAGCGCCCTCGACACGATCGTCTTGAGCACCGTCTCGAGGTCCAGCGTCGAGCTGATCGCCTGCCCCACTTCGCCCAGCGCAGTGAGTTTTTGCACCGACTGCGACAGTGCCGCCGTGCGCGATTCCAGCTCCTTGAACAGGCGCACGTTCTCGATCGCAATCGCGGCTTGATCGGCGAATGTCTTGAGGAGGGCAATGTGCTTGTCGTCGAAAGGCCGCACCTCGGTCCTGCGCAGGAGGATCGTCCCCAGGGCGCGGTCCTCGCGTAATAGCGGCACGGCGAGGATCGTGTGGTGGCCGTACTTCATCGCGATCTCCCGGCCGAGGGAAAAGTCCGCTGCGTGCGATTCGTCCTGCAGGTCGGCAAAATGGAAGATCGCCCGGTCGATGATCGATCGACCCATCACGGTCGAGCGATTGAGGGGCACCGCTCCGGCCGCGCCGGCGGGCCGGTCGATCGGGCCGATCGAAGCGCCCAAGCGCAGCGTTTCACCGTC
>JANMXB010000640.1:0-11148 GCA_031380765.1 Pseudomonadota bacterium
GCACCCCTACGAAATCACTGGACCGGGGAAAACAAAAACCGCTCCGGCGTCAAAACCCGATCCGACGTTCATTAGCAGGGGGAAACAACTCATGCCCGTAAACCTCCAGCCCCCCAAGCCGGAGCTGCTCTACCCGGTGGCGGGCGTCGAGCTAGGCGTCGCCATGGCAGGTGTGCGCAAGGCAAATCGCAAGGACCTGCTGGTAATCCGCCTCTCCCCGGGCGCGAGCGTGGCGGGCGTATTTACGCGGAACCGGTTCTGCGCGGCGCCGGTGATCCTCGCGAAAAAGCACCTTGCCTCGGGGAAAGCACCCCGCGCGCTTGTCGTCAACACCGGGAATGCAAACGCAGGGACGGGTGATGACGGCTTGCAACGGGCTCTTGCAGTCTGCGCTGCGACGGCCGAAACCCTGGGCTGCTCCGCCGAGGAGGTGCTGCCGTTCTCGACCGGCGTAATCATGGAGCCTCTGCCTGCGGAACGGATCGTTGCGGGGCTGCCGGCCGCGAAAGCCGACCTGCGTGCGGACAACTGGCTGAGCGCGGCCGTGGCAATCATGACCACGGACACTGTCGCCAAGGGCGCTTCGCGCAAGGCAACGATCGAAGGCAAGTCCGCTACGGTCACCGGCATCGCGAAGGGCGCGGGCATGATTCATCCGGACATGGCCACCATGCTCGGGTTCGTGGCGACCGATGCCGCGGTGCCTCCTGGTGTCCTGCAGGAGCTGTTGCAGGAGGTCGCCGACGAATCGTTCAATGCGATCACCGTCGACGGGGATACCTCGACCAACGACTCGTTCATGCTCATTGCTACCGGCGCATCGGGGGCGGTGGTGGGGGGAAAAAATGCTGCCGGCTATTGCGCGCTCCGCGATGCCGTGCGCGAAGTTTCCATCGAGCTCGCGCAGGCGATTATTCGTGACGGCGAAGGTGCGACCAAGTTCATTACCGTGCGCATCGAGGGTGGTCGAACGCGAGAGGAATGCCGCAAAGTCGGCTTCGCGATCGCGCATTCGCCACTCGTGAAGACCGCGCTTTTCGCGTCCGATCCCAACTTGGGCCGTATCCTCGCTGCAATCGGCTATGCGGGAATCATGGATCTGGATACCGCGCTGGTGGACCTCTACATTGGCGACGTCCTTGTCGCGCACAAAGGCGGTCGCAATCCCGCGTATCGCGAGGAAGACGGCGACGCGGTCATGAAGCAGGCGGAAATAACGGTGCGCGTGGTCCTCAATCGCGGCCCGGCCGCAGCGACGCTGTGGACCTGCGATTTGTCTTTCGACTACGTCAAGATCAACGCGGAATACCGCACCTGATGGCGGCCAAACCGGACTTGGCGGACGTGCTCGCTCGATTCGATTCGCTGTTGCAGCGGATCGAGGGGTTGCTGCCTTCGGCTCCGCCGGTCAACGACTGGAAGGCGCTCGCCTTCCGCTGGCGCAGGAACAGCGGCCTCGCGGCGCGCGGATGGCTCGACCCGGTGCAGCACGTGCACAAGATCCGGCTTGGCGACCTCAAGGGCATCGACGCGCAAATCAGGAAGGTGGAGCAGAACACGCGCCAGTTCGTTGCCGGCAAACCGGCCAACAACGTGCTCCTCACCGGTGCGCGCGGCACCGGCAAGTCCTCGATCATCAAGGGCCTGCTGAACAAATACGCCAAGGACGGGCTGCGCCTGATCGAGGTCGACAAGAGCGACCTGGTCGACCTGCCGGCCATCGTCGACGCCATCGACCGCCGGCCTGAGAGGTTCATGCTGTTCTGCGACGACCTGTCCTTCGAGGACGCGGAGCCCGGCTACAAGGCGCTCAAGGTTGCGCTGGACGGCTCGATTTCGACCACTTCGGACAACCTTCTCATCTATGCGACCTCCAACCGGCGCCACCTCATGCCGGAATACATGGAAGAGAACCTTGCGACCAAATACATCGGCGAGGAGATCCATCCGGGTGAAACGGTGGAAGAGAAAATCTCCCTCTCCGAGCGGTTCGGGCTCTGGGTGTCGTTCTACCCGTTCGACCAGGACGAGTATCTCGCCATCGCGGCCCACTGGATGCGGCACTTCGGCTGCGGCGAGCGGGAAATCGCCGCGGCGCGCGAGGAAGTCCTGCAGTGGGCGCTGCTGCGCGGGTCGCGCAGCGGCCGCATTGCCTACCAGTTCGCCAGGGATTGGGCTGGTCGCCACGTAGGTGGCTCCGGGGCCGGCCGCCACGTGAGCGGCTCCGGCACGCACGCTTCCAAGCCGAAAAAATAGCGTGATCGTCGAGGTTGCCGCGGCGGTGATCCTGCGCGCCGATGGGGCCTTCCTGCTCGCCAGGCGCCCGGCCGGAAAAGTGTATGCCGGCTGGTGGGAGTTTCCCGGCGGCAAGGTTGAAGCCGGCGAGCCCGCCGCGGAGGCCCTTGCCCGCGAGCTGCACGAGGAGCTCGGCATTGACGTGCGCCGCGCATGGCCGTGGCTGACGAGGGTTTTCACCTATCCGCATGCGACCGTAAGGCTCAATTTCTTCCGCGTTACGCAGTGGGACGGCGAGCCGCGCGGCCGGGAGGGCCAGGACCTTGCGTGGCAAAGGTTGGGCGACCCCCTGCTTGAGCCGATGCTGCCGGCAAACGCGCCAATCATCGCCTCCCTTGGGCTCCCCGACGAATACGCGGTCAGCGCGTCAAACTCGCTGGGCGAGGAGGAGTTCCTGCAACACCTCGAAGCCCGGCTGCAAAAAGGGTTGCGGCTGGTGCAGGTACGAGAAAAGGAATTGCCGCGCAACGCTCTCCTTGAGCTGGCCGGGAAAGTCTGCGCGCTCGCGCATCGGCATGGCGCGCGCGTGCTGGTCAATGGCGACGCCGGCCTCGCGAGCGAAGCCGGGGCCGACGGCGTGCACTTCAGCGCGCAAAAGCTGATGGGCCTCCAAGTGCGTCCGCACGGCCTGCTGGTCGCTGCGTCCTGCCACGATGCCGCCGAACTAGCGCGCGCAATGGCGCTCGAGATCGATTTCGCGGTGCTCGGTCCGGTAAAGGCTACCGCTTCACATCCGGGCGCCCCGACGCTCGGGTGGGATCGGTTTGCGCGGGTTGCGCGGGGTTCGACGCTGCCGGTGTACGCGATCGGCGGCCTGCGCCGGGAAGACCGGGAAGACGCATGGCGCGCGGGGGCGCACGGGATCGCGATGATCTCCGGCGCATGGGCGACGCAGAAATGATGAACTTTACATTATCAAGAACCGCTTCAGAACTTGATTACATGCCAATTTAGTTTTCAGAAATGGCAATAACGAGTTCGGAAGCGTTGTCGAGCGGTCACCAGATGGCGGAATTCCCCGGCCGCGATGCCGCCCCGCAACGCGCGATCGATGTTGCGCCAGGTCAACTCCATCCGGCGTCGCGTTTGCCCACCGCGCCAAAACCGGCCGCCAGGGCGAGCAACGATAAATCGCCCTCGGGTCGTGTGATGATCGACAGCCCGAAGGGGCAGCCGTCGATTCGGGCCGCGGGCAGCGTGACCTGGGGAAGCCCCGCGTGGCCCGCAATGGAAGTCAGGGTCAGCGCGGCGCGATAGAACGCGTTGCGCGCTTCGCTATCGGCGTCCTTGCGCAAGGCGACAGTAGGCGAACTCGGCAGCAACACCGCCGTGCCCTGCGGAATCAGGGCGCACACACGCTCGGCAATGCGACGCCGCCGCGGAAGGCAGGCGGCGACCTCGTCGGCGTCGACTGCGGCGGCGTCGGCAAAACGCGCGGCGATCGCCGGGCCGAACCGGGGGCGAGCGGCTTCGATCCACCCGCCCAGCGATCGCCAGATCTCGGCGCCTTGCAGCACGCGATAGGTTTCGAGGAATTCCGCCTCCTCGCCGGCAAAGAGGTCGATCGAATCCAGCGGGCGGAACTCATTGGCGGCGCGCAGCAGTTCCTCCGCGCTACGCGCGTTGAGGAGCGCGAATGCATCGCGGGCGATCAGAAACCGCGTCGGCGCGACGGTGTCGGAAACCGGCGCGCCGAGCAGGACTTTGCCGGCCGCCGCAAGCGTGCGCCCATCGCGCGCGAACCAGCCAAGCGTGTCGTAACTCGGGGCGAACGGAATCACGCCATGCATCGAAATCCTTCCGTGGGTCGGGCGAAATCCGTACACGCCGCAGAAGCTTGCGGGAATCCTGACCGAGCCGCCGGTGTCGGTGCCGAGCGCGAAGTCGCACAGGCCGCAGGCGACCGCGACCGCGGAGCCGCTCGACGATCCGCCCGGCAGGCGATCGGGGCAGGCCGGATTGACCGGCGTGCCGTCGTGAAAGTTCTCGCCCTCGAGGCTGAACGCCAGTTCGTCGCTGACCGTGCGCCCGATCAATGCGGCGCCCGCTTGGAGCAAGCGCGTCACCACCGGGGCCGTATGGGCAGCCGCGGCGTGGCTGCGGCGCCAGTGAGGATTTCCACCGCCGGTGACAAAGCCCGCGATGTCGATGAGATCCTTGACCGCAAAACGCAGGCCATCGAGCATTCCTGAACCCGTGGGTAGCGCGCGCACCGCCGGACCCGGCGCAATCGCAGCCCAGTCACTTTGCTGCATGGCCCTACTTGCCGCGCAAGAAAGGCAGCGTCAGCGCCGACGGCGGGTCGATGCGCCCGACCACGCCGGCGACCGCCAGCAGCGCCAGCAGGTAGGGCAGCACCAGCAGCACGGCGGTCGGCACGTTGAAGCCCATCGCCGGAAGCTGGAACTGCAGTGCGGTCGCCGCGCCGAACAGCAGGCAGGCGCCGAGCGTGCGCCACACGGTCCATCCGCCGAAGATTACGGCCGCGATTGCGAGGTAGCCCGCACCGTTGGTCATGTTTTCCGTGAAGGTATTGATGTCGGCGACCGACAGGAACGACCCGGCCAGTCCGGCCATGGCCCCGGCAATCAGGATCGAAAGGACCCGCGTGCGCCCGACCGCGACGCCCGCGCGATCGGCAGAGCGCGGATCGTCGCCGACCGCCCGCACGGCCAGGCCGAAGGCGGTGTACTTCAGCGTCGCCCAGAGCGCGATCACAATCGCGAACCCGGCATACAGCAGCACTGAATGCTGGAACAATGCGGGACCGAGCAAGGGCAGATCGCTCAGGCCGGGGATCGAAAGCTTGGCGAGGCCCGGAATCTGCTCGCGCGACAGGCCGCCAAAAATCCACCGATAGAGGAGCGTGGTGGCGCCGAGCGCGAAAATGTTGATTCCGATGCCGACCACGAGCTGGTTGGCACGCAGGCGTACGCTGAGCAGCGCCTGCACCGCCGACACCGCGGTCGACGCGAGGACGGCGCAAAGCACGCCGAGCATGGGCGAGCCGCTGGCCCAGGATCCGAGCGCACCGAAGAACGCCGCCGTCAGCATCATGCCCTCCAGGCTGAGGTTGAGCACGCCCGCGCGCTCGCTCACCAGTTCGCCGCTCGAAGCAAGGACGAGCGGCATCGCGAGCCTGAGGGTCGAAGCGACGAAGATCGCGAGGTTCTCTTCCATCAGCGCGCCTCCTCGAGCTTTTCGACGAGGATCGCCGAGCCGGCGACCGCAATCACGATCAGTCCCTGGATCAGCAGCGTCAAGGCCGCCGGCACGCCGGCCGTGATTTCCATCGAGATGCCGCCCGAACGCAGGAAGCCGAAAAACAGCGCGCCGACCAGCACGCCGGTCGCGGAACCGCGCGACAACAGCCCGACGACGAGGCCGTCGAAGCCGTAGCCCGACGAGAACCCCGCCTTCAGGCTGAACTGCTCGCCCTGGATCATGATCGCGCCGGCGAGCCCGCCCAGGGCGCCGGCGATCGCGAGGGCGGCGACCAGCAGCGCGTCGCAACGCATGCCTGCGCGCCGGGCCGCGAGCTCGTTCAGGCCCACGGCGCGCAGGCGCACTCCGAACGTCGATCGATTCAGCACCACCGCCGTGACGATCGCTGCGACGAGGCAGAGCAGCAGGCCGTAATGCAACGGCGACGAAGGGTCGTCCGTCAGCGTTGCCAGCCTGCTGGGCAGGGGAATCGGCAGGGACTCGGGCAATGTTGCCGAGTCGGTCTTGGGCTGTCGCAGCAGGTCGGTGGACTGGACCGAGCCATAAACCATCAGCAGCGCGATGAATCCGAGCAGAAGCGTGCTGATCACCTCGCTGGTGCCGAAGCGGATTTTCAGGACGCCCGCGATAGCGCCCCAGAGGGCGCCGCACGCCGTCCCGGCGAGCAGTGGAAGTATCACGGCGACACTGGAGGGCAGGCCCGACACCCCGCCATACAACGCGACCGCCGTGGCGGCGATCCCGCCCACCGCGATCTGGCCCTCGCCTCCGACGTTGGTCAGGTTGGCGCGGAACGCGATGATGAAGCCAAGGCCGACCAGGGCCAGCGCCACTGCGCGATTCACGGAAGCACCGAAGGCGAAGGTCGAGCCGAACGCGCCGTCGAGGAACGCTTCCAGGGCATCCGGAACGGACTTGCCCGCGATTGCAATCAGCGCCAGGCCGATGACGAGCGAGGCGACGGTGGCCGCGACCGGCACCGCAATGCGCAGCAATAGGCGGCGATCGAACCCGCGGATCGCGGCGGCCGTCACGCGCCGTGCCCCGACATCATCGCGCCTATCGTCTCGCGCTGGTCGATCCGCGCCGGTTTCTCGCCCACGATGCGGCCCCGGTAGAGCACCACGATCCGGTCGGAGGCGGCGATCAGTTCGTCGAGGTCGCTCGAGATCAGAAGCACGCCGGCGCCGGCCTCGGCGGCGGCCCGGATCTGCCTGAAAACCGCCTCGACCGCGCCGATGTCGAGTCCGCGCGTCGGTTGCGAGGCCAGAAGGAAAACCAGCGGGTCGAGCGTGATCTCGCGCGCCAGCACCGCCTTCTGCTGGTTGCCGCCCGACAGGCTCGAGAACGCGATCTGCGGCCCGGCGGCGCGCACATCGAAGCGCCGCATCAGTTCGGCGGCCGCATCGGCCAAGGGCGCGCGCCGCAGAAGGCCGAAGCGGGTGAAGCGCTCGAGCTGGTTGAGGAAAAGGTTCTCCGCGAGCGACATTGCGGGGACGCAGCCGACTGCGTGGCGATCCTCCGGCACGATCCCCGCGCCGGCGGCCGTGATCGCCGCGGGCGAGGCATGAGTCAACTCCGTGCCGCCGACGAAGAACCGGCCGGCGCTCGGACGCACCAGGCCGGCGAGCACCGCTTCGAGTTCGAGCTGGCCGTTTCCCTCGACGCCCGCTAAACCGACCACTTCGCAGCGCCGGATCTCGAGCGCGAGCCCGTCAAGGCGCAGCCTGCCGTCGCGGTCCACCACGCTCAGCCCTTCGCATTTCATCGCCACTTCGGTCGAGCGCGGGGCTGGCCCGCTCTCCACGTCGCCAGCCCCGCCGGCAGCGTTCCCCTCGACGCCGAGGCTCGCCGCGAGCGCGCTGTCGAGGCTCGACACATCGCGTCCCACCATCGCGCGCACCAGCTCGCCAATGTCGGCCCCGGGGATCTCGGCCTCGGCCACCAGCCGACCGCCGCGCAGCACGCTCACGCGATCGGCGACTTTCACGATCTCCGCCAGCTTGTGCGTCACCAGGATCACCGCGCGCCCGCTGTCGGCCACCCGCCGGCAGACGTCGAGCAGCGCGTCGATTTCCTCGGGGGGCAGGACCGCAGTCGGCTCATCGAGCAACAGGAGTTGCGGTTCGCGCATCAGGCACTTGACGATCTCGACGCGCTGGCGCTCGCCGACCGACATCGCGCCGACCACGGCATCGGGATCGACATCCAGGCCAAAGCGCTCGCCGAGCGCACGCACTCGCCTGGCGAATTCAGCGTGCCTCAGCACGCCCCGGCACTGGCCGAGCATCAGGTTCTCGACCACCGTCATGCGCGGCACCACGCTGAAATGCTGGTGGACCATGGCAATCCCGGCATCCAGCGCCTCGGCGGGCCCCTCGGGCGCCCAATCCCTGCCGGCGAGGCTCATGCGTCCGGAATCCGCCGCGTGCACGCCGAAGATCAGGTTGCAAAGGGTCGATTTGCCCGCGCCGTTCTCGCCCAGCAGGCAATGCACCTCGCCGGCGGCGAACGAAGCCGAAACGCCTTCGAGCGCGGCCAGCGATCCGAACCGCTTTCCGATGCCCTCGAGCGAAAGCAGCGGTGCCGGCAACGCCGGGCTCAGGCGTCGAGCACCTTGATCTTGCCGGCCAGCAGGTCCTTCTTGATCTGCTCGAGCTTCGCCTTCATCTCGGGCGTCGCGCCGGTGCAGATCGCGATGTCGGATGCCTTGGGACCCATGGCAAGCCCGAATGGCTTGAACTCGGGCTTCCAGGTGCCGGCGGCCATCTGCTCGATGGCGTACTCGACTTGAAATCCCACGCCGGTGATCGTGTAGGCGACATACAACGGATCGCTGCCGCAGCGGTTGGTGTAGCTTCCGATGATCTTGGTGCCCTTTTCGCGCGCCGCCTGCTCCATGCCGCGCAGGCCGAGGTTCAGGATGTGGTAGTGCACATCGGCGCCCTGCGCGATCGCGGCGAGCGTGGCCTCTTTCGATTTCGCCACGTCGTCGAAATCGCCGGTGTAGTTCTCGAAATACTTGATCTTCGGGTTGATGTAGCGCGCCCCGTTACCGAACTCCTTGCCGGTATTGACGATCGCCGGGATTTCGAGGCCGCCGACGTAGGACACCGCCCCGTTCTTCGACAGCATGGCCGCGGCCGCGCCGGCCACGAAGCCGATCTCCGCCTGGCGCACGTCGTAGCCCGAGACGTTGGCCGGCTTGGTCGCGTCGCGGTTCCCGCCGACGATGGCGAAACTGACCTTCGGAAAACGCTGCGCGACCTTGAACACCGAAGCCTGGGTCTGGCCGCCGACGCCGATCACCATCCGGTTCTTGCCGGCCAGCGTCACGAGCACCTGTTCCATGTCGGCGAACTTGACGTTCTCGATGAAGCTCGCCTTGACCTTGGCGCCCAGGCGCTTCTCGACCGCTTTGAGTCCGTCGTAACCCGATTCCATCCAGCCCTTGTCGGATTTCGAGCCGGGGATCAGGACGCCCACGGTCAGCGGGGATTGCGCCCAAGCGCTCCAGGGCATGCTGGCGGCCAGCGAAACACCGGTCAACGCCAAACCACCTTTCACGAACTCACGCCGATTGACTGTCACGATTCACTCCCCTTGAGGTTTTTCGCGGTCGCGGATGCGGCTGATGAAATTTTTGCATTTTCGGGGCATTATTGCCATGAATATGTTGGGACGAATTGCCCGTCCCGCAACAGTGCAATCAAACGGCGGATGACCGGAGAAAGTGCATGCCCAAGAACGCCAGATCGCCAAAATCCCGCGCGCCGCGCCTGCGCCCGCTCGGGTCGCCGCGGGCCCACTTCAAATGGAGCGCCAATGCCAAGCTGATCGACATGGCGGCGGCCTCGCCGGCGCCCAGGCCGGTCACCATCTCCGCGACGCGCCAGTCGGTCAGGGTCGACCTTCGGCGCACCGCGATGATCGTGATCGACATGCAAAACGATTTCTGCGCCGCCGGCGGCTGGGTGGATCACATCGGCGGCGATTACCGGCCGGACCGCAAGCCGATCAAGCCGCTGCAGAAGCTGCTGCCGGCGCTGCGCAAGGCGCGGGTGCCGGTCATCTGGGTCAATTGGGGCAACCGACCGGACCTCGCCAACATGCCGCCCAACCAGATCCACCTCTACAAGCGCGGCGGCCAGGGAATCGGTCTCGGCGAGCCGCTGCCCGGCAGCGGTTCGCATGTGCTGGAAAAGGACAGCTGGGCCGCGGCGGTGGTCGACGAACTCAAGCAGGAACCCGACGACATCAAAGTCGACAAGCACCGCATCAGCGGCTTCTGGGACACGCCGCTGGACAGTATCCTGCGCAATCTCGGCATCCGGACAGTCCTTTTCGCAGGCGTCAATACCGACCAGTGCGTGCTGCACAGCCTGACAGACGCGAATTTTCTCGGCTACGGCTGCCTGCTGGTGGAGGATTGCTGTGCCACCAGTTCGCCCGCCTACTGTACCGAGGCGACGCTGTTCAACGTCGAGCAGTGCTTCGGCTTCGTCACCGATTCGCGGCGGATCCTGAAGGCGCTGGCTTAGCCTCGCCCGCGCGCTCCCAGCGTTGCGCGCCGGCGTTTATTTTTTTCGCGCCTTCGCAACGGCGGATCCACCCGCGAGCTGCGAAGCACCCGGCAGCGCTGTGAGAAAATCCTTCGAGTCGCTCACCCAGCCGAAGATGCCGCCCTGCGCCTTGATCATGCGCAGCGCCATCCGATGGAACTCGGGAAAGTACGAGGCGACGCAGTCCTCCAGCACCAGGCAGTCGTAGCCCCGATCGTTCGCCTCTCGCACGCTGGTGTGGACGCAGACTTCGGTGGTAACGCCACAAACCACGAGCTGGCGTATCCCGCGGTTTTTCAGCATCGCATCGAGGTCGGTGGCATGAAACGCACCCTTGCCCGGCTTGTCGACAACCGGCTCGCCTGGCAGCGGCCTCAATTGGTCGATGATGTCGTGGCCGTACTCGCCGCGTACCAGGATCCGCCCCATCGGACCCGGGTCGCCGATGCCGGCCTTGAGCCGGCCGCGCGCCTTCTTCGATGGCGGCAGGTCGGACAGATCGCTGCGGTGGCCCTCGCGCGTGTGGATGACGAGCATGCCGGCACCACGAACCGCCGCGAGCACGCGCTGGATCGGCGCAATCGCCCTGCGCAGCAGGGACACGTCGTTACCGAGCACCTCGCCGAAGCCACCGGGATCGACGAAATCGCGCTGCATGTCGATTACGACCAGAGCCGCGGTGGCGGGCGTGAACGCGAATTCGTAAGGCTCCGCCCGCACTATTGCCTGCCTCGTCGCCATGCGCACTTCTCCGTCCGTTCTGATCTTCAACTTTGACGGGGATCGCGCACGTCGAAGCTTCTACAGATTGCAGAAGGTCAGCTCGAAGCCGACGTCGCCTTCGGCGGTGCGGGGGCGTGGATCTTCGCCCCCCTGCGTGAGAAAGCGGATGTTGAGAACGTATTTGTTCGCGCTCATCTCGGGCACGTAGCCAAGCGTGGATTCGAGCCGCACGCGCAGCATCTGCGCGGTTTTACCTCCCAGCATCTGCTGGTAGGTTCCCTGGGGTGCGACGTATTGCGCGGGTTTGCCCGACTCGCGCAGGATGCGCAGGATGATCGCCGAA
>JANMXB010000693.1:0-10818 GCA_031380765.1 Pseudomonadota bacterium
CGGCCCGGACAATGTGAGGATCAACTGCGTGAACCCTGTGTTCAGCCCCGAGACCGGCCTGTCGGCCGAATTCGCCGGCGGCGCGGTCACGCCCGAAGCAAGAAAGGCTTATCTTGCGTCCATTCCGCTGGGCCGTTTCTCGACACCGCTGGACGTGGCGAACGCGTGCCTTTACCTGGCGTCGGACGAAGCTTCGATGATCAGCGGCACGAGCATCGAGGTGGATGGCGCCCGCTGCGTGTGAGGTTTACTTTCCTGATTTGGAAAGATAATTGACATAAGAACCGCTACAGGAGCGGTTCTGAGAAACTAAAAGTTCAGGATTTTCGGCCGAAGCCACCGAGCAGCGCGCCAATTGGGCGGGGGCGCCGTTGCGAGGAAACGTGGGCGCTTGCGGCCGGCTCGGCCGCCTGGTTTGCCGCCGCGGGGACGGTGCCCGGCTCATACGGCTTGCTGAAAATCGGGTCCGAGGGTGCAGCAGGCGCACGCGCCGGCTGGGACGAGCGCACTGCGTGGGGACGGCCGCTGCGCTCCTGGCGCTCGGGCCGCTCCGAATGCTCCCTACGCGGGCGCCCCGTCGTAATCGGCGCGATCGGCGTCGCCACATGCTTCACCTTGTCCGCGGCTTCCTTGCCGAGCAGCGCCGTAAGCGTCGCGGGGTCGGGTTCGTAACCGGGCACGAGAATGCGGTCGATTTTCTTCTTGATGAGCTTCTCGATCGCCGCGAGGTCTTCCAGGTCGTCGGGCGAGACCAGCGAGATCGCCTCCCCCGTCGCCCCCGCGCGGCCGGTGCGGCCGATGCGGTGAACGTAATCCTCGGGCGAGTGCGGGATGTCGAAGTTGATCACTTGCGGCAGGCCTTCGATGTCCAGGCCTCTTGAGGCGACGTCGGTGGCCACCAGTACCGCGGTCTTGCCGGCCTTGAAGGCTTCAAGCGCGATCAGGCGTTCGGCCTGGGTCTTGTCGCCGTGGATCGCATCCGCGTGGATATGTGCGGCGCGCAGCTGATGCGCCAGCCGGTTCGTGCCGATCCGTGTGCCGCAGAACACCAGCACCTGCTTCAGATCTCTCGAGCGGATCACGTGCGTAAGAAGGTCCCGCTTCTTTTCGCGCGCAACCGGATGCACGATGTGGGTCACGAGCTCGGAAGGCGCGTTCCTCGCGGCGATCTGTATTTCGACCGGGTTGCGCAGGATCGAGCCGGCGAGCTTCCTGATCTCGTCCGGGAACGTCGCCGAGAAAAGCAGGTTCTGCCGCTCGACCGGCAAGAGGGCGATGATGCGGCGGATGTCGGGCATGAAGCCCATGTCCATCATGCGGTCGGCCTCGTCCAGGATCAGCACGCTGACCTGGTTGAACATCACGGTCTTGTTCTGCACGTGGTCGAGAAGGCGCCCCGGCGTGGCCACCAGCACTTCGACGCCCCGCTTGAGCTCGGCGATCTGCGCGCGCATGTCGGACCCGCCGTAAACGCACGTGGAGCGGATCGGGAGGTGTTTCGCGTAAGCCTTGAAGCTCTCCTCGACCTGGATCGCGAGTTCGCGCGTGGGCGCGAGCACAAGGACGCGCACTGGGTGCTTGGCGGGCGAGGTGCTGGTGGTCGCCATCGGCGCGAGGCGTTGCAGGGTCGGGAGCGCGAAGGCGCCGGTCTTGCCCGTTCCCGTCTGCGCCCCGGCCATGAGGTCGCGGCCTGCGAGCACGATGGGGATCGCCTTCTCCTGAACCGGGGAAGGTTGCGTGTAGCCGAGATCGGCGACCGCCTGCAGGAGGGGCGGGATGAGGCCGAGTTGTTCGAACGCGGAACTGATGGCGGTACTAATGGCGAGGGCCTGTGCTTTTGGCGTGGGATTGCCGAGGGCGCGCATTATACTCCGATCCCCTCTGAATCTGCGTCCGCCCGAGAATGATCCTGTTTCGCAACCTTGCCATCGCCCGCGGCCCCCGCACGCTCTTCGAGCGGGCCTCGCTCACCTTGGAGCGCGGCTGGAAGATCGGGCTGGTCGGCGCCAACGGTTCGGGCAAGTCCAGCCTGCTGTCGCTGATGGCGGGAGAAATCACGCCCGACCGGGGCGAATGCGAAATCCAGCCCGGCATGCGCCTGGCCTGGATCGAGCAGGTCGCGCCGGCGCTGGACCAGCCAGTGCTTGAATACCTGCTCGATGCGGACATCGAATTGCGCGCTGCCGAGGGTGCCATCAGCGAGGCCGAGGCCGCCCACCACGACGAGGACGACGGCCATGCGCTTGCCCTGGCGCACGAGCGGTTCGCCCACGCCGACGGCTACACGGCCCGCGCACGCGCCGCCGCTCTGCTTGCCGGCCTGGGATTCCCGGCCGATGCGGGCGGGCGCGCGGTGAAGGAATTCTCAGGCGGCTACCGCATGCGGCTGAACCTCGGTCGCGCGCTCATGAGCCCCTCCGACCTGCTCCTGTTGGACGAGCCGACTAACCACCTTGACATCGACACCGTGCTGTGGCTGGAGAACTGGCTGCGCTCCTATCCGGGCACGCTTCTGGTGGTCTCGCACGACCGCGACTTCCTCGACCGCGTCACCGAGCGCACGCTTGCGATTCTTCCCGGTGGGGAGGCAGGGTCGATGCGGCTCTACACCGGCAACTATTCGTCCTACGAGCAGCAGCGCGCTTCGGAACTCATCCAGCTGGCGGCGTTCGCCACCCGCCAGGAACGCGAGATCAAGCGCATCGAAGGGTTCGTTGCGCGCTTCAAGGCCAAGGCGAGCAAGGCGCGCCAGGCCCAGAGCCGCATGAAGCAGCTCGAGAAGATGGAAAAGGTCGCACCCGTGTACGCGGCGGACACTTTCCACTTCGAGTTCGAAGAGCCGCAGCGGCAGCCCGAGCGCATCGTCTCGCTCGAGGAAGTCTCGGTCGGCTATGGCGGGCGGACGGTCCTCGAAAACGTTGCCCTGACCCTGACGCGCAACGACCGGATCGCCGTCATCGGCGCCAACGGCGCCGGGAAGACGACCCTGGTCCGCATGCTGGCGGGCGAATTGGCGCCCACGGGCGGACGCCGCACTGCCGCGCGGGACATCGTCATCGGCTACTTTGCCCAGCACCAGATCGAAACGCTGCGCGCCGACGAGACGCCGCTTGCGATGATGACGCGCCTTTTCCGCGCCGACCGCGAGCAGCATCTGCGCGATTTCCTCGGCGGCTTCGGGTTTGCGGGCGAAGCCGCGCAAAGGCCGATCGGCCCGCTGTCGGGCGGCGAGAAATCGCGCCTGGCGCTGGCCGCGCTGGTCAGGCGCAGGCCCAACTTGCTGCTCCTGGACGAACCGACCAACCACCTGGACCTGGAGATGCGAAGATCGCTCTCGATGGCATTGCAGAGCTACGAGGGCGCGCTGATCATCGTGTCGCACGACCGCCACCTGCTTTCGACCTGCGCCGACCGCATCATCGTGGTCGCCGATGGTTCCCTGACCGACTTCGACGGCGACCTCGAGGATTATCGCAAGGCGCGCCTCAAGACCGAGCGCGCGTCCCGCGAAGACGCTCCGAAAACCAGCCGCAAGGATGAGCGCCGCGCCGACGCCGCGGCCAGGAATGCCGCGCGCGGCGCGGTCCGCGCTCAGCTCAAGCCACTCGAAAAGGCGCTTGTGGCGATCGAATCACGGGTCGCAAAGCTGAGCCGGGAAGCGCAGACCGCGCGCGCCGCATTGGCGGATCCGGCGCTCTACGAAGAACCGCAACGCGAGCACCTGAAGCAGCTGCTGCAGACCGAAGCGCGCCTCAAAGCCGAACTGGCCCTGACGGAAGACGACTGGTTGCACGCTTCCGCGAAAATCGAGGCCCTGCGGGCGCAATCGGCCGAAGCGGCAGGCGAAACGGTCGACTAACGGTACCCTCGGCGCGCCCGTTGATCGTCCGCGGGCGCGCTAGTTGATTGTCCGCGGCTCGAACTCGTCGACCGGCTCCGCCGCGGCCCCCGGCAGCTTGAGCTCCATGTCCCAGTCGCTCTTGCTCACCGCGGCCTGCAGAAGTCTGCACACCGAGTGGAGCAGCACTTCGTCGAGCGTCAGCGTCACGCCCTGGCCGTTCGTAGGATGGAGGGACACCACCGGCAATCCCTTGGGATCGCTGCCGGTCTGGATGCGGGCGAGCAGCAAGGGGTCGGTCCCCAGCGGCGTCGAGCGCGCTGTCTGCTGAAAGGGCTTCGAAAAATCCGCTTTCTGGACGGCTTTCTGGTGCTCGAGGCCGAGCAGCGCCTTGCGTGCTTCGGCGCTCGCCTGAACCTTGATGCGCGGGCTTGCTTCCTCTGCAAGCTTCACAAGCAGGGGCCATAACAGCTTCACGAAACGGCGCGTGAGCCACATGCGCACTTCCGCTCCGTCGTCGGTCGACACGAGCATCAGCAGCCGGTCCTGTTCGGCGTTGAAATCGATCTTGAGCTGGTGGAGTTTCATGCGCTCCAGTTTACCTCGACAGACTGCGACCGGAACAATCAGAATGCATCATGAAAGCGACCATCGCAGCCGCGCAGGTTCCGGGCGACATCGAAGATGTCCGCGCGCTGTTCCTGGAATACGCGACCGGGCTTGGCGAAGACCTCTGCTTCCAGGGATTCGAAGCGGAACTTGCGGGTTTGCCCGGCGACTACACCGGAAAACGAGGCGCGCTGTTTGTCGCCAGGAACGGGCGGGACGCGGCCGGATGCATCGCGTTGCGCCCCTTCGATGCCGATACGGGCGAGGTTAAGCGGCTCTACGTGCGCCCGCCGTTTCGCGGCAGCGGTCTGGGGAAAAGTCTGGCCCTACGCGCCCTCGATTCAGCGCGCCAGGCGGGTTATCGCCGCCTCGTGCTCGACACGCTCGACCGGATGGATTCGGCCGTGCGGCTGTACGAAAATCTGGGATTCCGCCGGATCCCCGCGTATTACGTGAATCCGATCAAGGGCGCGCTCTATTTCGAGCTTCTGATGCGCTGAAGAAGCGCGGTTGTCGAGCGCTCGTGCTCGAAGGGAATCGAAACCACTCGCCCGCCCCAACCAAGCACCTCCCGCGCGCCGATGATCTTGTCGGTTGCCCAGTCGCCGCCCTTCACCAGCACCTGCGGCCGCAGCGCCTCGATGAGCGCAAGTGGCGCGTCCTCCTCGAACCAGGTGACCAGGTCCACCGCGTCAAGCGCGGCGATCACCGCCACGCGGTCAGCGAGTGGGTTTACCGGGCGGTCGGCGCCCTTGCCCAGCCGTTTTGCCGACGCGTCGCTATTCAGCGCAACCACCAGCGCGGCGCCCAGAGCCCTGGCCTGCGCCAGGCACGTCGCGTGACCGCGATGGAGAATGTCGAACACGCCGTTGGTAAATACGAGCGGCCGGGACACGCCGACGATACCCGCGGCCAGCGTCTGGGGCGCGCGTATCTTGCGCTCAAACGCCGGCGGCGCGAATCTCACTGCTGCTTGGGGGGAGTCTTGATCGATTCGGTCTTGGGCGGCGGCGGACGGCAGACATCGTCCGTCGTCTTGCAATACTCGAACAGGCGCACGACCTTGCGCACACCACCGGTAGTGCGCGCGATGTCGGTTGCAAGCTTCGCTTCCTGCTCGGTGACGATCCCGACCAGGTAGACGGTGCTGTTCTCCGTCACGACCTTGACGTGGAACGGGTTGAAATAATTTGCGTCGACGAACCGCGCCTTGACCTTGGAAGTCAGGTAGGAGTCGTTCGCGCGCGCCGACAGCGCGGAACTGCCCGCCACGGCGATTTCATTCGTGACGCCCCGGACGTTGGTCACGCCCGCAACGATCTTCTCGATTTCGGCCCTGGTCGCCTCATTGCTCACCTCCCCGGTCAGCAGCACGCTGCGATTGAACGAGGTCACATTCACGTGAGCCCTGTCGCCAAAGCGGTCGCTGATGCGGTTCGAGGCGCGCAATTCGATGCCTTCGTCGTCGATCTGGGTGCCCGAGGTGCGGCGATCGTTCACCATCACACCGACGCCGACGCCACCGACGGCGGCCATGGGAGCGCAACCCTGCAGCACGGTCACTGCGGCCATTGCGGCAAACAGCACAAACCAGCCGGTATTTCTCATTGCTTCGCTCCAAAAAGAACTGCGTCTATCCCGTCGCACAGACAATGCAGTGCCAGGAGGTGGACTTCCTGAATGCGCGCGGTAACCATGTGCGGCACGCAGATGTGAACGTCTCGCGGCGCAAGCATTGCCGCCATCTTTCCGCCGCCGCGCCCGGTAAGGGCCACGATGCCCATTCCCGCGGCCGACGCGACGCGCATTGCCGCCATTACGTTGACCGAATTGCCGGAGGTCGAAATGGCGAGGAGGACATCGCCCTTGCGACCGAGCGCCTGCACCTGCTTTTCGAATACCTTGTCGTAGCTGTAATCGTTCGCAATCGACGTCAGGGTCGATGTATCGGTCGTCAATGCGATGGCAGCCAGCGGTGGCCTTTCGACTTCGAATCTATTGAGGAGTTCCGCGGAGAAGTGCTGCGCGTCCGCGGCCGACCCTCCGTTGCCGCAGGCAAGGATCTTGCCGCCCGCGCGCAGGCATTGCGTCATTAGCGCGATTGCGCGCGCGATAGGTGCGGACAACACCGCCGCGGAGGCCGACTTCAGGCTCGCGCTTGCGGAAAAATGCCCTGCCACCCGCGCTTCCAGTTGCGCTTGCATCAGGGTGTCGTCTGAATGACCCATGAATGGATTTTACACTGCAACGTCATTCGACGAAGATCTGGAAGGCGATGCGCCGGGCCGGGTTTGGATGCCATTCGGCCTTGCTCACGCGCGCGCGCAGCGTTTCACCGCGATCCATTGCCCACGCGAGTGCGGCGTTATCGCGCCGGGGAACATATCCGAGTTTGCGCCCATGCCATTCAACCCGCACCGCATTCGGATCGAACGCGTTGTCCGGCTCGCGCACCAGCGTCAGTTCGTCGCCATTGCGAAGATCGGGCCAGGCGTCCGCGGCCTCCCCGTGGCGAAAGCCCGCCAGCGGGGAATTCTGCACGAGCATCTGCACCCGGCCCTGCCTTTCCTGCGCGATTGCCGGATGCGCCGATGCCGTTCCGACCACGATTGCCACGGCGAGCGGAAGCACCCGGTCACGCGCCGAACGCATTGCGGATCCAGCGGATGCGGGCGACATCGAGCGTCTGCAGCAGCAGCACGTCGAACCGGCACGGCGCTTCGGGCCGCGCGGTCAGGAAATAGCGCGCTGCGGCGGTGATGCGCGCCTGCTTGCGGCCCGTAATGCTCTCGGCCGCCCCGCCGAACGCCTCGCTCGTGCGCAGGCGCACCTCGCAGAAAACGAACGTATCGCCTTCCCGCGCGATCAGGTCGATCTCGCCGTGCCGGCAGCGGAAATTGCGCGCGACAATCGCCAGTCCCGCGCCGGTCAGCAGGCGTTCGGCGAGCGCCTCGGCCGCACGTCCTGCGCTTGCTGTGTCCACGTTGAAGTCCCCTCCGTTTGGGCTATGCCCTGGCGTACATTTGCCCATCGCTTAACGAAGCCGCACAATCGGCGTTGACTTGAATTCCCGCGACGGATTCCCATGCCGCAAGCACAAATTCCCGCCGGAACGCTTTACGTCGTCGCCACGCCCATCGGCAACCTGTCGGACCTGTCGCCCCGTGCGCGCGAAATCCTGGCGGCGGCGGACCTCGTTGCCTGCGAGGACACGCGCACCACCCGGCCGTTGCTGGCCGCCCATGGCATTGCCGCCAGGACATTCGCGCTGCACGAGCACAATGAGCGCATCGCCCGCGCCAAGCTGGTCGAAGCCCTGACGGCCGGGAAAACCGTCGCGCTCGTGAGCGATGCGGGCACGCCCGCGATTTCCGATCCCGGGGCACTGGTGGTGGAGGCGGCGCACCGGGCGGGTATCAAGGTTGTTCCCATACCGGGGCCGAGCGCCGCAATTGCCGCCTACTGCGCGAGTGGATTCCTCGCCGACCGGTTTCTGTTCGCGGGTTTTCTGCCCGCGACCGCAGCTGCGCGCCGCAAGGCCATCGCCGCCCTCGATGCCGGCTGTCCCGTGATCCTGTACGAAGCCCCGCATCGGATTCTCGAAACCGTAGAAGACCTCGCGACGGTTATGGACCCGGCCCGCGAGCTGGTGATCGCCCGCGAATTGACAAAGAAATTCGAGGAAGTCGCCCGCCTTCCCCTTGGCGCGGCCAAAGCATGGATCGAGGCCGGCTCTCACCGGCAGCAAGGCGAATTCGTGCTGGTTATCGGTCCGCAGTCGATAGTCGAAACCGAAGATGACGGCGAAGCCGAACGCATACTGCGCGTGCTCCTCGAAGACCATTCGGTGAGCGACGCGGCGCGAATTGCCGCCCGGCTCACCGGCGGGTCGAAGAATGCGCTCTACGCGCGGGCACTCGATCTCGCGGGGCAGGTGCAGGCGGTGAGGCCGCGCAAGCCACGGTAGAATTCTCTTTTCCCGGGCTCGGTCCCGCGTCCTTTCACTTGCACACCGGCGAAGGCTTTTTTTGGACTCCCTCACTCTCACTCGTCCCGACGACTGGCACCTGCACCTGCGTGACGGCGACCATCTTGCGGCCGTGCTGCCCCACACGGCCCGCTGCTTCGGCCGCGCGATCGTAATGCCCAACCTGAAGCCGCCGATCACCACAACCAAACGGGCGCTCGACTATCGCGAGCGCATCCTCGACGCGCTGCCGGAGAATTCGCGCTTCGAGCCCCTCATGACGCTGTACCTGACCGACGACACGCCGCCGGAGGAGATCGCCCGCGCGAAGCTGTGCGGCCGCGTGCAGGGCGTCAAGCTCTACCCGGCCGGCGCCACTACGCACTCGGACGCCGGGGTCACGCGCATATCGCGCTGTTTCCACACTCTCGAGAAGATGCAGGAGCTCGGCGTGCCGCTGCTCATCCACGGCGAAGCCACGGACCCTGAAATCGACGTGTTCGACCGCGAAAAAGCGTTTTTGGAGATGACCCTGGGCCCGCTTGTCGAGCGCTTTCCGGATCTCAAGATCGTGGTCGAGCACATCACGACCCGCGACGCGGTTCACTACGTGGAGGTGACCGGACCCAATATCGCCGCCACCATCACCGCGCACCACCTTTTGATGAACCGCAATGCTCTTTTCCTCGGCGGCATGCGGCCGCACAACTACTGCCTGCCGGTGCTCAAGCGCGAGGAACACCGCGAAGCCCTGGTCGAAGCGGCGATTTCCGCCAACCCAAAGTTTTTCCTCGGCACCGACAGTGCCCCGCATGCGAAGCACACCAAAGAGGCGGCGTGCGGCTGCGCCGGGCTATACACGGCGCACGCGGCAATCGAGCTCTACGCAAGCGCTTTCGAGGAAGCGAATGCGCTCGACAAACTCGAAGGGTTCGCAAGCTTCCATGGGGCGGACTTCTATGGGCTGCCGCGCAACAAGGACCGCATAACGCTGGAGCGCAGGGAGTGGCGCGTGCCGGACAGCTACAGGTTCGGCGCCGACGAGGTTGTGCCGATGCGGGCCGGCGAATCCCTCGCATGGCAGCTCAGATAGGCCCGCGCCTTTGCGCTCAGGCGCTATCCCATCCCGCGTTCGACCCGCTTCGCCCCTGGCTGCAAAGGCTGGGCGAGCGCCCGGATTGCGCGGTTCTCAACGCGCTGGCCGAGGGGGCCGCGACAGCGGTCGTCACGCTCAGCGGCCACCCCGTGCGCTTCTGCGCGCCGGGCTCGGGCGCCGGCGCGCAGTACGAGCAGCGGATTTTCGATACCGGACTGGTCGAAACGCGGGCCGGCAACCTGCACGACCTCTTCAACGCGCTGGTGTGGATTGCGTTTCCGCGAACCAAGGCGACGATCAACGCACGCCATGTGGCGCGGCTTCGCGCCGAGGGGACCCTGCGCGGATCCTTGCGCGATCTGCTCACGCTGATCGACGAAGGCGGAGTGATCGTGGCCTGCGAGGCCGACGCCTGCGCAGGGATTGAAGCCCTCATCAGGGAGTTCCGCTGGCAGACCCTGTTCTGGGAGCGCAGGACATCCCTGCCGCGCGATTGTCGCTTCGTGCTGACTGGCCACAACGCATACGAAAAATCCCTGTCGCCCTACGCCGGAATCACCTGCAAATCCCTGTTCGTCCCGATCCCGCGCGAAAAGCTCGAGGCCCCCTCGCCCGAGCTCGTCACCTGGCTGGACGCCCGGGCTGCCGAATGGATAACCGCCCTGGCCGACGATGCCGCTCCGCGGCAGATGGCACCGCTGCCTGTGTTCGGCTACCCCGGCTGGCTTCCGGAAAGCACCGAGCCCGGGTTCTATGCGGACCGGCGCTGGTTCCGCGCCAGGCCGAAAGCTTGAGCGCATGGCCTGATTCCGTGTAAAATCTCGCCTTTTTCCGCGGAGCCCTACCCATGTCCCGAGTCTGCCAGGTCACCGGCAAGAAGCCGATGAAAGGTAACTTGGTGTCGCACGCGAACAACAAGACCAAGCGCACCTTCCTGCCCAACCTGCACTACCGCCGGTTCTGGGTCGAGAGCGAAAACCGCTGGGTCCGCCTTCGCGTGTCCACCAATGCGTTGCGCACGATCGACAAGAACGGCATCGATGCCGTGCTCGCCGACCTGCGCGCCGAAGGCTAGTTAGCCAAAGCCTGTAAAGCCAAAGGAGCCTGACCATGCGCGAAAAGATCAAGCTCGAATCGAGCGCCGGCACCGGTCATTTCTACACCACGACCAAGAACAAGCGCACCACGCCCGACAAGATCGAGAACAAGAAGTACGATCCGAAGGCGCGCAAGCACGTGATGTACACGGAATCCAAGCTGAAGTAACCGGCCTGGCGGCACCAATGAAAAAGGCCCGCGATGCGGGCC
>JANMXB010000737.1:0-5023 GCA_031380765.1 Pseudomonadota bacterium
CGGCCGGC
The DNA here is from genome assembly GCA_031380765.1 of Pseudomonadota bacterium. Lineage (GTDB taxonomy): Bacteria > Pseudomonadota > Gammaproteobacteria > Burkholderiales > SG8-39 > SZAS-79. The sequence goes on from JANMXB010000737.1 coordinate 9, forward strand.
GACGGCCCGGCCCACGCCGCCGGGGCTCATGAAGCCGACACCCTTTATGGACGCAGGTTGTCTCAATCGCGCTCCTCACATCCATGGCCGCTCGCGTACCCGTGCGCGTCGGTCTTGACCTGGCTGCGGCGCAGCTCCACCGGCGTGTCGTGGTAGGTCAGCGCGGTACGGTTGATGGCAAGGAGCGGCGCGCCGGTGTTCACCTTGAGGAGCTTCGCAGCGTCGGCCTCGGCCAGCACGGCCGACAGGCGCTCGCTCGAGCGCAGCACGTTGATGCCGTAGCGCGTCTGGTAAAGGTGGTAGATCGTGTTGTCGCGCGCAGTGAAGATCTTCTCGGTGAGGTCGGCGAAAAGCGCCTGCGGCAGCACGATGTCGTCGAGGATTACCGGGCTGCCCGCGAGCGAGAGAAGGTTGCGGACGCGGAGCACTGCCGCACCGGCGGCAATCCCCAGGCGGCGCGCTTCTTCCCCGCCCGCCCGGGCGCGCCTGAAAGCGAGCGTGCGCGTGGTCGGGTATTCCTTCCCGCCGTCGCGCCCGACGCTGCCTTTCGCGACTATATGGAAGAAATGGAACATCAGCCGATTGGCGTTGTGCGTCGCCACAAACGTGCCGCGCCCTTGGTGGCGCGTGACGACGCGTTCGGCGACCAGCTCGTCGATGGCCTTGCGCAGCGTGCCGATCGACACGTTGTAGCGTTCGGCCAGACGCGTTTCCGAGGGCAGCACCGCGCCCGCGGGCCACTCGCCCTCAATCAGGCTTTGCGTAAGCAGGCGCTTCACTTCGCGGTACAGCGGCTGGAAAGCGCCGCCTGCGGTCACGCCCGGTTCGATGGCCTGGTTCATGGCCGCCAATCTACCATGCGATTCATTCAGGTCATATAGTTGACTCAGGCTTGCGGCCGGGTCTAGACTGCCCGCTCTCATTCAAGCCACCAGCGGAGAACCGCAATGATTCATTTCGTCGTGCACGACGAGGGCGACGGCGTAGGCGTCGTCGTAGTCGAGGGCATCAAGACCGGCCAGGAGATGATCGGCTGGATCATGGACCAGGACAAGGAAATCTTGGTCGAGGCGAAGAACGACATCCCCATCGGCCACAAGGTGTCGCTGCGCGACTACCAGTCCGGGGACACCGTGATCAAGTACGGTGTGGACATCGGCAAGGTGGTGGCGCCGATTCCCAAGGGCGCTCACGCCCACGTCCACAACATCAAAACCAAGCGCTGGTAAAGCGCGCTGGTCAGGAGAAACCTAAAATGGCAATGGACCTTTCGAAGGCCTCCTTCTGGGGCTACAAGCGCGAGAACGGCCGCATCGGCGTGCGCAACCACGTGATCATCCTGCCGGTGGATGACTTGTCGAACGCGGCCTGCGAGGCCGTGGCGCACAACATCAAGGGCGTGATGGCGATTCCCCACCCCTACGGCCGCCTGCAGTTCGGCGCCGACCTCGACCTGCACTTCAAGACGCTGATCGGCACGGGCTCGAACCCCAACGTGGCGGCCGTGATCGTGATCGGCATCGAGGACGGCTGGGCGAAGAAGGTCGCCGACGGCATCGCCGCGACCGGCAAGCCGGTGACTTCTTTCGGCATCGAAATGCACGGCGACCACGACACGATCATGCGCGCCTCCAAGGTTGCCAAGGAATACCTGCAGGGGGCTTCCGAATTGCGCCGCGAAGAGCGCCCGCTCAAGGACCTGTGGATTTCCACCAAGTGCGGCGAGTCCGACACGACTTCGGGTTGCGGCGCGAACCCCACGGTGGGCAATGCGTTCGACAAGCTCTATCCGCACAAGACGACGCTGGTGTTCGGCGAGACGACCGAGCTCACGGGCGGCGAGCATCTCGTCGCGGCGCGCTGCCGCACCGACGAGGTCCGCAAGAAATTCCAGTTCATGTTCGACCGCTACCAGGCGATCATCGACAAGCACAAGACCAGCGACCTGTCCGACTCGCAGCCGACCAAGGGCAACATCGCGGGCGGGCTCACGACGATCGAGGAGAAGGCCCTGGGCAACATCCAGAAGATCGGCAAGAAGTGCATGGTCGACGGTGTGCTCGACAAGGCCGAGGCGCCCACCGGTCCCGGCCTCTGGTTCATGGATTCGTCCTCGGCCGCCGCGGAGATGGTCACGCTGTGCGCGGCCTCGGGCTACACGGTGCACTTCTTCCCCACGGGCCAGGGCAACGTCGTCGGCAATCCGATCCTGCCGGTGATCAAGCTGTGCGCGAACCCGCGCACGGTGCGCACGATGTCCGAGCACATCGACGTGGACGTGTCCGGCCTGCTGAGAAAAGAAATGACGCCGGACCAGGCGGGCGATGCGCTGCTCGACTGCATGTTCCGCACCGCCAACGGCCGCCTGACTGCGGCAGAGGCGTTGGGCCAGCGGCAATTCGTTCTTACGCGCCTGTACGAATCCGCGTGACCGTACTGCAGGTCCGAGTGTGGCGCGGCGCCGAGGCGGGCAGCTTCAGCGAATACGAAGTGCCGCGCCAGGAAAGCCAGACGGTTCTTGACGTGGTCACCCACATCCAGCGCCATCTGGAGCCCTCGCTTGCCTACCGCTTCGCGTGCCGCGTGGGCATGTGCGGCTCGTGCGCCATGACGGTAAACGGTGTATCGCGTTGGACGTGCCGAACGCACGTGGCGAAAGTTGCAGCAGACAACCGCCTCGAGATCGGTCCGCTGCACAACCTGCCGGTGGTGCGCGACCTGGTCACCGACATGCGCGAGTTCTTCAACAAGTGGGCCAAGGCCAAGGGGCAGTTCAAGGGCAATCGGACGCGGCATGACGACTTCGAGCCCGTGTCGCCGGTGTCGGCGGAGCGCGTGCAGGTGGACGCAGGCATCGAGTGCATCGGCTGCGGCGTGTGCTACAGCGCCTGCGACGTCGTGTCCTGGAACCCTGAGTACCTGGGCCCCGCCGCGCTGAACCGCGCGTGGACCCTGCAGCAGGACGTCCGCGATGCGGACAAGGCCGACCGGCTGCGCGCGGTAGCGGGCGACGCGGGATGCCACGCCTGCCACACCCACATGAGCTGCACCGAGCGCTGCCCCAAACAGATCTCGCCGACCGCGGGCATCGCGGGCCTGAAGCGCGCGGCCGCCCGCGCTGCGCTCAAAGGCGAGCTCTGACTTGAGCGCAAGGACGCAAACGCTGCTGTGGATCGGGCAGCGCGCGAGCGCGGCTGTGCTCGCACTCTGTGTGGTCGTCCATTTGTGCACGATCGTCTATGCGGTGCGCGGAGGGCTGACCGGCGCGGAAATTCTGGATCGAACGCGCGGCAATCTCGCGTGGCTCGGGTTCTACACGCTGTTCGTGCTGGCCGTCTCGGTGCATGCGCCAATAGGCCTGCGCGCAATCCTTTCCGAATGGTTCGCGTGGCGCAGCGCTTCGCGTGACTGGATGCTCGTGGCTTTTGCCGCAGCGCTTGCGGTCATGGGCATGCGCGCCGTATTCGGGGTCTTTGCGTGAAGAACGACTTTCGCTCGCGCAACCATCCGGCGTTCTGGGCGTTTCTCGTGCACCGGCTCTCCGGCCTTGCGCTGGCGTTGTTCCTGCCGCTGCATTTCTGGGCGCTCGGGCAGGCCATCACGGGAGCGGCGCAGCTGGAGAGTTTCCTGCGCTGGACCGATGCGCCGCTGGTGAAATTCGCCGAGTGGGGACTGGTGCTGCTGCTGGCTGCGCACATGACCGGCGGATTGCGGCTGCTGGCGCTCGAATTCCTGCCGTGGCGCGACTGGCAGAAGTCGCTTGCCGCGATCGCGGGCGGAATTGCGATTGTGACGGGACTCGTGTTCGCGCTGGCCCTGTAGAATCTTACCGAGAGCCGCCCACAGACCGGAACGTGCGCGGCGCAATCCAAGGAGACCGGAATGAAATTCGTGAAAGTTCTCGCGCTCGTCGCCAGCCTCGCAATTTCGGCTGCCGCGCATTCGCAAGCCTGGCCGACCAAGCCCGTCAGGTTCATCGTCCCGTTCCCGCCCGGGGGCGCTACCGACATTTCGGCGCGCATGATCGGCCAGAAGCTCGGCGAGATTTGGGGCCAGACCGTGGTCATCGAAAACCGCGGCGGTGCGGGCGGCGGCGTGGGCGCGACCGAAGCGGCGCGCGCGGCGCCTGATGGCTACACGCTGTTCTTCCCCTCGGGTTCGGTAGTCACCGCCAACCAGCATATCTACGCCAAGCTGGGCTACGACCCGGAGAAGGATTTCGTCCCGGTGACCAACGTGGTGAGCGGCCCCCAGGTGCTGGTCGTCAATGCGGGTTCGCCCTACAAGACAGTGAAGGACCTGATCGATGCAGGTCGCGCCAACCCGGGCAAGTTCACGTTCGGGCACGCCGGCATCGGCTCGCAGACGCACCTCGCGGCGGAGAACTTCGTCAACTCGGCGAAGATCAACGCCCTTTCGGTGCCTTACAAGGGCGAGGGCCCTTCGCTGATCGGATTGATCGGCGGTGAGACCACCTTCCTGGTCACCAACCTGGCCGCGGCGTTGAGCCATATCAACGGCGGGAAGCTGCGCGCGCTCGGCGTCACCAGCAAGACCGAGGCGCCGCAGCTGCCGGGCGTACCGCCGATTGCGAAGACACTGCCAGGATTCGAGAACACCGGCTGGTTCGGCATCGTGGCGCCGACCGGCACCCCGAAAGAGATCATCGAGAAGGTCTACCGCGACACGAAGACCGCGCTCGAGTCGACCGAAATGAAGGCGCGCTTTTTCGCCCAGGGCATGGCGCCGGTCGGCAATTCGCCGGAAGAGTTTGGCAAGGCGATGAAGGCCGAGACCGTGATGTGGGCGAAGATCGTGAAGGAAAGGAATATTTCGGTGAAGTAGGGAAGCCGAAAAGCAAAACCGCAGCAGTCATCAAGGTTTTGGCGGGTTTGAATTACCCCGGTCCAGCGAATTGGTTTTTTTGCATTGGTTGGGCGGCGCGCAAACCCCCGTGCAACAAAAAAAAAAACTGGGTTTTGTTAAATTAAAAACGCTCGACCCACTCAATAAAT
>JANMXB010000741.1:0-11358 GCA_031380765.1 Pseudomonadota bacterium
CTGCGCCGCGTTGTCGCCTACGTGCTGGAGCATCGCGCGCAAGTCCTTCGTGTCGAGCAGCAGGAGGCCGTTGTCGTCGGCGATCTTGAACAGCAGGTTGAGCACGCCTTCCTGCGTTTCGTTGAGGGCGAGCATCGAGGAGAGCAGCAGCGGTCCCATGTCGGAGATGGTCGCGCGCACCGGGTGCCCCTGCTGACCGAAGACGTCCCAGAACACGGCCGGGCACGCTTCGTAGCGCGCATCGAGCTTGAGCGATTGGAGGCGCTCGGACACGCGCGCATTCGCGCCCCCGGCTTTCGCGATGCCGGACAAGTCGCCTTTGACGTCGGCCATGAAAACCGGCACGCCGATCGACGAAAAGGCCTGCGCGAGGGTCTGCAAGGTGACGGTCTTGCCGGTGCCGGTCGCACCGGTGATCAGGCCGTGGCGGTTCGCCAGGCCGGGCAGCAGCACGAGATCGGCGTGGCTGTTCTTCGCAATGAGCAGGGGTTGGACCATAGAGGTAAAATTATACGCTGCATCACTTACTTACTTCCGCGACACTCCCTGGAACTATCGATGGCCGGACACAGCAAATGGGCGAACATCCAGCACCGCAAGGGACGCCAGGATGCCAAGCGGGGCAAGATATTCACGCGGGTCATCAAGGAAATCACCGTCGCAGCGCGCCTCGGCGGCGCCGATGCCTCCACCAACCCGCGCCTGCGCCTCGCAATGGACAAGGCCCGCGAAGCCAATATGCCCAAGGACGGCATCCAGAATGCGATCGCACGCGGCGCGGGGACACTCGAAGGCGTGACCTACGAGGAGATCCGCTACGAAGGCTACGGGATCGGCGGCGCCGCGATCATCGTCGACTGCATGACCGACAACAGGACGCGCACCGTGGCGGAAGTGCGCCATGCCTTCGCGAAGAACGGCGGCAACCTCGGTACCGACGGTTCGGTGGCGTTTCTCTTCAAGCATTGCGGCCAGTTCCTGTTCGCGCCGGGCCTCACGGAGGACAAGGTGATGGAAGCTGCGCTCGATGCGGGTGCCGAGGACGTGATCGCAAACGAAGACGGTTCCATCGAGGTCATCTGCGCGCCCGCCGACTTCACGCAGGTGAAAGCCGGCCTCGAGAAAGCCCGCCTCAAGGCCGAGATCGCCGAGATCACAATGAAGCCGACGCTCGAAAACGCGCTGGCCGGCGAAGATGCGGCGAAGATGCGAAAGCTCCTCGATGCGCTCGAGGGCCTGGACGACGTGCAGGAGGTCTACACCACCGCGGCGCTGGACGAGGCCTGAAGCGTTGGGCGCAGATGAGCGCACGTTGACCAAGCCGATCCGCATCCTGGGCATCGACCCGGGCCTCAGGGTCACCGGATTCGGGGTCATCGACAAAATCGGCACGCGCCTGGTGTATGTCACCAGCGGCTGCGTGAAGAGCGGCCAAGGCGAGCTGCCCGAGCGCATCAAAGTCCTGCTCGAAGGGCTCGCGGAAGTGATCGCCGCAAACCGGCCCGCGCAATCGGCGATCGAGAAGGTCTTCGTCAACGTCAATCCGCAGTCGACGCTGCTCCTCGGCCAGGCGAGGGGCGCGGCCATCTGCGCCGCGGTTCTCGCGGGTGTGCCGGTCGCCGAGTACACTGCATTGCAGGTCAAGCAGGCCGTGGTGGGCGCCGGTAAAGCGGGCAAGGAGCAGGTACAGATGATGGTGAGGCGATTGCTTTCGCTGCCCGGCGATCCGAGTCGCGACGCGGCCGATGCGCTCGCCTGCGCGATCTGCCACGCCCACGCGGGCCAGGGCATGGGTTCCCTTCCGACCCTGGGCCGGCGCATGAAGAACGGGAGGCTCGTTTGATCGGACGATTGTCGGGCGTGCTCGCCGCCAAGAATCCGCCGCAGGTCATGGTGGATGCGGGCGGCGTAGGTTACGAGCTCGACGTGCCAATGAGCACCTTCTACACCCTGCCGGTCACCGGCGAGAAAGTCGTGCTGCTCACCCATCTGGTGGTGCGCGAGGACGCGCATATCCTGTTCGGCTTTGCCACCGAGGAAGAGCGCTCTGCGTTCCGCAAGCTGATCCGGATTTCCGGCGTCGGTGCGCGCACGGCCCTATCGGTGCTCTCCGGGCTTTCCGTGAACGACCTTGCGCAGGCGGTGGCCACCCAGGATGCAGCGCGCCTCACCAAGGTCCCGGGCATCGGCAAGAAAACCGCCGAGCGATTGCTGCTGGAACTCAAAGGCAAGCTCGGCGATGCGCTGTCCGGCACCGCCGCGGGCGGAAGGTCCGCGAGTCCCGCTTCCGACGTGTTGAATGCCTTGCTCTCGCTCGGCTACAGCGAGAAGGAGGCGTTGCTTGCAACCAAGCAGTTGCCCGCCGACCTGCCGGTATCCGAGGGCATCCGGGCGGCCCTGAAAGCCCTGGCAAAATCCTGACGTGGCGATCGAAACCGACCGGCTGATCTCGGCAGCTCCCGTGTCCGTGCAGGAGGAGCAGATCGAGCGCGCGCTGCGCCCGCAAAAGCTCGCCGACTATGTCGGGCAGAAGAAGATCCGCGAGCAGCTGGAAATCTTCATCGAAGCGGCGCGCGGCAGGAAGGAAGCCCTCGACCATGTGCTCCTTTTCGGCCCGCCGGGCCTTGGCAAGACGACGCTTGCGCACATCATCTCGCGCGAGATGGGCGTCAACCTGCGCCAGACTTCCGGGCCGGTGCTGGAGCGGCCCGGGGACCTCGCCGCGCTGCTCACGAACCTCGAGCCGCGCGATGTCCTGTTCATCGACGAGATCCACCGCCTTTCGCCGATCGTCGAGGAAATTCTCTACCCCGCGCTCGAGGACTACCAGATCGACATCATGATCGGCGAGGGGCCGGCCGCGCGCTCGATCAAGCTCGACCTCCCGCCGTTCACGCTCGTGGGCGCCACGACGCGCGCCGGCATGCTGACCAATCCCCTGCGCGACAGGTTCGGCATCGTCGCCCGGCTCGAGTTCTACAACGAAGCGGAGCTGACCTCGATCGTGCAGCGCTCGGCGCAGCTTCTCGAGGTCGGCATCGAAGGCGGCGGCGCGCCGGAAATCGCGCGCCGCTCGCGCGGCACGCCGCGCATCGCGAACCGCCTGTTGCGCCGCGTGCGCGATTACGCGCAGGTCAAGGCCGACGGCGTGGTGACCAAGACGGTCGCCGATGCCGCGCTGAAGATGCTGGACGTCGATCCGCTCGGGTTCGACGTGATGGACCGCAAGCTGCTCCTCGCGGTGATCGAGCGATTCGGCGGCGGCCCGGTGGGCGTCGACAATCTCGCGGCGGCGATCGGCGAGGAGCGCGACACGATCGAGGACGTGCTGGAACCTTACCTGATCCAGCAGGGCTACCTGCAGCGCACGCCGCGCGGCCGCATGGCGACGCTGCAGGCATACCGCCACTTCGGCATTGTCGCGCCCGCCGGCTTGACTGGAGGCGCAGACCTGTGGAGCAGCCTGCCGGCGGATTCCGAAAATGGGACGCCGGGCTGAGTGTGTCCGGCACAGGCGGCAAGTTCATGGGGCCGGCCGGCGTGTTCCGCCTTCCGGTGCGGGTCTACTACCAGGACACGGATGCCGGGGGCGTCGTGTTCCATGCGCAGTATCTCGCCTTCATGGAACGGGCCCGCACGGAGTATCTCAACGAGCGCGGCCTGGACCTCGCCCGCTTCGTAGCGCAGAGCCGTGTACTCTTCATGGTGCACGGGATCACGGTGCGCTACCATCGCCCTGCGATGTTGAACGAGCTGCTTTGCGTAACGGCCGAAGTCGGCTCGACCGGGCCGGCAAGCGTGGTGTTCGGACAACGCGTTGAGCGCGGCAAGCGCCTCCTCGGAAAAATCAAAATGAAGCCGATGCCATGAACGTGACTCAGGACCTCGAAATCTGGACGCTGATCGCAAGCGCCAGCCTGGTGGTGAAATTCGTGATGGCGCTCCTCTTGGGCGTGTCGTTCATGAGCTGGCTGTTCATCTTCCGCAAGATGTTCGCGATCCGCCGCGCACGCTCGGAGACCGACGTATTCGAGCGCGAGTTCTGGGGCGGCAACGACCTGAATCTGCTTTATCAGGGGGCGGTGAACAACCGCCACTCGATCGGCAGCCTGGAGCGGATCTTCGAGGCGGGCTTTCGCGAGTTCTCCAAGTTGCGCGGGCAGCGCGGCACCGATCCGAGCACGATGGTGGACGGCGCGCGGCGCGCGATGCGCGCAACCTACCAGCGCGAAATGGACGTGCTCGAGGCCCATCTTTCGTTTCTGGCCTCGGCCGGCTCTGTCAGCCCGTACGTGGGGTTGTTCGGCACGGTTTGGGGCATCATGCATGCGTTCCGCGGCCTTGCGAACGTGCAGCAGGCGACGCTTGCGCAAGTGGCGCCGGGCATTGCAGAGGCGCTGATCGCCACCGCGATCGGCCTTTTCGCGGCGATCCCCGCGGTGGTGGCCTACAACCGTTACTCGCACGACATCGACCGGCTTTCAATCCGCTTCGAGAGCTTCATGGAAGAGTTCTCCAACATCCTCCAGCGCCAGACCGCGCGCGCCTGAAATGAGACTGCACAGCTCCCGCCGGCTCATGAACGAGATCAACGTCGTGCCCTACATCGACGTCATGCTCGTGCTGCTGGTGATCTTCATGGTGACCGCCCCGCTGATCACCCCCGGGGTCGTGGACCTGCCCAGCGTGGGCAAGTCTTCCGTGGCGCCGGCCACGCCGCTCGAAGTGGTCATCAAGGAGGATGCGTCCATTACGGTGCGCGATCGGGATCCGAAAGGCGCGGTGCTCGATGAGCGCCGCATCGCCAAGGGCGAGCTCGCCGCGATCATCAAGGCCAAGCAGGCGAAGAACGCGGACCAGCCGGTGGTGATCTCGGCTGACAAGAACGTGAAGTACGAGACCGTGCTCGAGGTGATGGATGAATTGCACAAGCAAGCCGTGAAGCGCGTCGGATTGTCGGTGAAGCCGGCGCAGTGAAACCCGCGCGGCTCAAGGTGAGGCCATGAGCATCGCCACCATGCCCATGCATCTGGAGCACCTCGAGCGCCAGGAGCCTGGTGTGCACAGCTCGGCGGTGCTCGCGATCCTCGTGCATGTGCTGCTCTTCGCCGTGCTTTTTTTCGGCGTGCGCTGGCAGTCGCGCCCGCCCGACACGGTGAGCGTCGAGCTGTGGTTGCCTCCGCCGCCGCCCGTAGTCGAGCGGGTCGAAGTCAAACGCGAACCTGTCGTCGAGCCTCCACCGTCGCCCAAGCCCGAGCCGAAAATCGAGGTACCGAAACCCGATATCGCGATCAAGGCAAAACCCGAACCGAAGCCCAAGCCGAAGCCGGAACCGGTCAAACCGAAGCCGGAACCCGTGAAGCCCATGCCGCAAGCCAGGCCGCGCGATGAGGAAATGCAGAAGCGGATGAAAGAGGAGCTCGCGCGCGAACAGAATTCGCTCAAGATCGATCGTGAGCAGCGGAACATGAAGGACCAGCTTGCGCGCGAACAGGCTGCCGCGCAAAAAAGCGCGTTGTCGGGCTACGCCGACAAAATCAAGGCGAAAGTGCGCGGCAACATCGTGATGCCGCTCGACATGAAAGGAAACCCCGAGGCAGTGTTTGTCGTTATTCAGCTTCCCACGGGTGAAGTGCTGTCGGCAAAACTGCGCAAATCGAGCGGCGTTGCGGCCTACGATAGCGCGGTCGAGCGTGCAATCCTGAAATCCTCGCCGCTGCCTAAGCCCGACAAGGGTGAACTTTTCGCGCGCGAACTGACTCTGACGTTCCGTCCGCACGATTGATCCGGGTCGCTCCGTTATAATCGACCTCTCAACGAAGGGAAGGTGTCCAGCTTGCTGAAGCGTTGGTTCTTTTACCTGGCACTCGCCGCCGCAGCCTTCGCGCCGGCCGCATCCGCCCAGCTTTCAATCGAGATCACCGGTGGCGGCGGCAATCGCCTCCCGATCGCTATCGTTCCGTTCTCAGGCGAGGGCGCGGTTCCACCAGGCATCACGTCGATCGTGCGCGCCGACCTGGAAAGAAGCGGTCTGTTTCGTGCCATCGAACCGCCGCCCCTCTCACCCGCCCCCACAGAGGCGAGCACGGTGAATTTCGGCGAGTGGCGCTCGCGCCTCGCCGATGCGCTGGTGCTGGGCAGCGTTGCCGTGCTTCCCGACGGGCGGTTCGAAGTACGGTTCCGGGTTTTCGACGTTCCGAAGCAGGCGGTCCTCGGCGGGGTCGCCTACACGCTCAATCGCAACCAGGTGCGCGCGACAGCCCACCGCATTGCGGACTACATTTACGAGAAGCTCACCGGCGAGAAAGGCGTATTCAGCACGCGCATTGCGTACGTGCTCAAGCGCGGGCCGCGTTACGAGCTTCAGATCGCCGATGCCGATGGCGCAGGCGCCGAAACGGCCCTGGCCTCGATGGAACCGATTATTTCGCCCGCCTGGTCGCCGGACGGGCGGCGTCTGGCCTACGTGTCCTTCGAGCAGAAAAAGCCGGTGATCTATGTCCACTCGCTGCAAAGCGGGCAGCGCCAGGTGGCGGCGAATTTCAAAGGCTCCAACAGCGCGCCGGCCTGGGCGCCGGACGGCTCGCGGCTCGCGGTCGCCCTGTCGCGCGAAGGCGGCTCGCAGATATTTACGGTCAATCCGGACGGCAGCGGCGTGCGGCGGCTCATGAGCTCCTCGGGCATCGATACCGAGCCGTTCTTTTCCCCCGACGGCCAGTTCATCTACTTCACGTCGGATCGTGGCGGCAGTCCGCAGATCTATCGCATGCCGGCCACGGGCGGGGAGCCGCAAAGGGTGACGTTCGAGGGGACGTACAACGTGTCGCCGCGCATTTCGTCCGACGGCAAGAACCTGGCGTACATCGCCCGCAACGCCGGCAAGTTTCAGGTGGCTCTGCTCGATCTCAACGCCCGGCAGACGCAGATTCTGACCGACAGCGACAAGGACGAGTCGCCGAGCTTTTCGCCCAACGGACGCATGATCCTGCTTGCCACGGTCATCGGCGGGCGCGGCGTCCTGTCGGCCGTCTCGGCCGACGGCCGAGTGAAGCAGCGCTTAACGGTGTCCGGCGGCGATGTGCGCGAACCCGCATGGGGCCCGTTCGTCCGCGAATGAAACTCCACAACAACAGGAGGGTAGCAATGCGTTCCATCTGGATAAGTCTGGTTGCCTCGACGCTGCTAGCCGCTTGCGCGGGCTCGCCGCCCGAGGAGCAGTCCGGTGCCTCGGTAGAAGATCGCAATCCCTCGACGGCGGTCGCGCCGCCCGCGCAGACCAATCCCCTCGGCGCAGGCAACGTCGCGCGTGTCGACCTTACCGCGCAGAAACCGGGCGGCGTCGATCCCGTGCTCAGGGATCCGAAGAGCATCCTGTCCAAGCGCTCGGTCTATTTCGACCTCGACAGCTACACCATCAAGGAAGAGTACCGTCCCCTGGTGGAAGCGCATGCCAAATATTTGCGCGAGCATCCGGCGACAAAATTGATGATCCAGGGCAACACCGACGAGCGTGGCAGCCGCGAATACAACATCGCCCTGGGCCAGAAGCGGGCCGATGCGATGAAGCGCATGCTTTTGCTGCTCGGCGCCCGCGAGGAGCAGGTCGAGTCGGTCAGCCTGGGCGAGGAAAAGCCCAAGGCGCAAGGCAGCTCCGAAGAGGCTTACGCAGAGAATCGGCGTGACGACATCCTGTACGGCGGTGAGTACTGATGCGGGCACTATGCGCGGTCTTTGCCGCACTGGCGTTCGCGTGCGTCGCCTCGAGCGCGCGCGCGGCACTGTTCGACGATGACGAGGCGCGCGCGCGGATCGAAGCGCTCCGCAGGCAAGTGGCCGCGACCCAGCAGTCGGTCGATGAGCGCTTGAGCAGGATCGAGACCGAAGTCCGCGACCGTCGCGCCCTGGTGGATCTCGCCGGGCAGATCGAAGCCTTGCGAGGCGACCTTTCGCGCATGCGCGGGCAGATCGAAGTTCTGCTGAACCAGGCCGAGACCGCCGACAAGCGCCAGAAAGACCTCTACCTCGACATCGACACGCGGCTGCGCAAGTTCGAGCAGGCGCGGGAGGGCACGACCGAAAAGCCAGCCGATGCGCCGGCGTCGGCCGAAGAAACGCGGGCTTACGAGGCGGCGCTCAACCAGTTCAAGCTCGGCAACTATCCGCTTGCGATCTCCGCCCTGCAGGGATTGCTGGTTACTTATCCGAACGGCAAGCTCGCCCCGAACGCGCAGTACTGGATCGGCATGGCCTACGCCGCGCAGCGTGACTACAAGAACGCAATCGCGGCACAGCAGAAGCTGCTTGCCGCGTGGCCCGAGGACGCCAAGGCGCCCGACGCGATGCTCAACATCGCAACCTCGCAGGAGGCCCTCGGCGACCGGCGCGGCGCGCAGAAGACGCTCGAGGGCCTCCTCGAGCGCTACCCCGCGAGCCAGGCGGCCGCCTCCGCGAAGCAGCGGCTGCAAAAGCGCTAGCCCCGTGGCGGGCTCCGCGGTCGTTCTCCTTTCAGGCGGCCTGGACTCCGCGACCACGCTTGCGTGGGCCCGGCGTGAGGGCTACGAGTGCTATTGCCTCTCGGTCGACTACGGCCAGCGCCACCGGGCCGAATTGGACGCCGCGGCGAAGATCGCGATCGGTGCTGCCGCGCACAAGGTAGTCAAGCTCGACCTCGCCGCATTCGGCGGCTCGGCGCTTACGGATGCCTCGGTTGCGGTCCCCACCAGCGGCGCGACGGCTGGCATTCCGGTCACCTACGTTCCTGCGCGCAATACGATCCTGCTTTCGCTCGCCCTGGGGTGGGCGGAGGTTCTCGGCGCGCAACACATTTTTGTCGGCGCGAATGCGGTCGACTATTCGGGCTATCCGGATTGCCGCCCGGAATACCTGCGCGCTTTCGAAGCGATGGCGAACCTCGCCACAAAGGCCGCGGTCGAAGGCCGCCGAATCGAAATTCGCGGGCCGCTGGTGGAAAAGTCCAAGGCCGAAATCATCAGACTCGCGCTCGAACTCGGCGTGGATCCGGCCGCCACCGTGACCTGCTACCAGCCCGATGCGTTTGGCCGGGCGTGCGGCGTGTGCGATGCCTGCCGCATTCGCAAGTCCGGCTTCGCCGCGGCGGGCGTCGCAGACACGACCCGCTACCAGTCCGCATAAAAGCGGTATGACCGAAGCCACTCCCGCCCAGCTGATGCCCTACGTGCTCGGAGGTTCGTTCGCGCTTGCGTTCATTTTCGGCGCGGTCGGCAACAAGACCAACTTCTGCACGATGGGCGCGGTGTCCGACTGGGTCAACATGGGCGACACCGGGCGCATGCGCATGTGGCTGCTCGCCATTGCGGTGGCGATCCTCGGCGCCAACGGATTGCACCTTGCCGGGTCGATCGACCTTTCCAAGTCGCTTTACCAGACGCCGAATTTCACGTGGCTGTCCTACATCCTGGGAGGGCTGCTTTTCGGAATAGGCATGACTCTGGGATCGGGTTGCGGCTCGAAAACATTGATCCGCATGGGCGCAGGCAACCTGAAATCGGTCGTGGTGTTCCTGGTCATCGGAATTTCGGCCTACATGACGCTGAAAGGGCTTTTCGGGGCGTTGCGGGCGGGCATTCTGGAAAAGGTATCCGTCGTCCTGCCAGGGGGCCAGGATCTGCCCTCTGTGCTGTCGGGTCCATTGGGCGCTTCGAAGTCCGTCCTGATCCTCGTGCTGTCGCTCGTGATTGCATTCGGCCTGATCGGATTCATCTTTTCCAGCCGCGAGTTCCGCACGAATCGGGACAACATGCTCGGCGGAGTCGTGGTTGGACTCGTGGTGATCGGGGCTTGGTACGTGAGCGGCCATCTCGGACACCTGGAAGAAGATCCGAACACGCTCCAGGAGGCTTTCCTCGGCACGAACAGCGGGCGCATGGAGGCTTTCAGTTTCGTCGCGCCGCTTGCCTACACGCTCGAGTACCTGATGCTGTGGACCGATACGTCGAGGGTGCTTACTTTCGGCATAGTGTCCGCGTTCGGCGTGGTCACAGGATCTGCCGTCTATGCGATCGCGAGCCGCACGTTTCGCTGGGAAGGCTTTCGCGACGCCGAAGACACCGCCAGCCATCTCATCGGCGGCGTGCTCATGGGATTTGGCGGCGTCACTGCCCTGGGCTGCACAATCGGCCAGGGCATCTCGGGCGTTTCGACGCTCGCGCTGGGCTCGATCCTGACACTCGTCGCGATCGTCGCAGGCTCGGCGCTTACCATGAAAATCCAGTACTGGCGCTTGATGAAAGAAGAATGACGCGTGTTATCCGGTCAATCGACCGCTTTCATTGACTCTGATACGTCGCACCCAGTAAAATCCGCGGTCCATTTTGGGTCGTTAGCTCAGCTGGTAGAGCAGCGGACTTTTAATCCGTTGGTCGGCGGTTCGAACCCGCCACGGCCTACCAAAATCTCAAGGGCTTAGCTTCGGCTAGGCCCTTTTTCTTTGTGCCGAGGGCAATGCCAAATTCAAGCGGCGCTACTCGCACCCGGTCGATCGTACCAACTCCGACATTGTGAGCGACCAGACCGGGGTGCTCACGGTGTTCTATCCAAGCCGGGATCTAATCGGACGGTAGTGGTTTGCAATTCTTAAAAACATATCGCTTACGGAGATCGGTGGCGAAGGCTACACTTCCTACACTTCGCGACTTTGAAGCAACCCCGAAGCGAACCCGCCTGTTGCATGAATACCTCCAGCCGCCTTCCCGATGCTCCCGCGGTCCGCGCAGACTTCGCGCGCCTTTTCGCGCCTCGCTCGATCGCCGTCGTCGGTGCTTCGGTCGACGAGAACAGCATCAGCGGCCAGCCGATTCGCTTCCTGCGCGAGCATGCTTACCAAGGCCGGGTCTATCCGGTCAATCCGCGTTACGAAAGCGTGGGTGGTCACCGCGCCTACCCGGACATCGCGGCCCTCCCTGAGGCCCCCGACGTCGCGCTGATCGCCGTGGCGGCTGCGCGCGTGCCTGCCGCGCTGCGCGGCGTGGCCGCCAAGGGCGTTGCCTTCGCCATCATCCTCACCTCCGGCTTTGCCGAGGCGGGCGAGGAGGGGCGGGTGGCGCAGGACGAGATCGCGCGCATCGCCAGCGACGCCGGCATGCGGGTCATCGGCCCGAACTGCCAGGGGATGATGAACATCGCCGAGGGCTACGCGCTCGGCTTTGGGGCGCCCTTCGGGCTGAAATACAAGAAGGGCGCAGTCAGCCTCACGTCGCAAAGCGGCGCCTTCGGAAACTCCGTGCTCATGCTGGCGCACGAGGAAGGCGTGGGCTTTCGGCACTATTTGTCCACGGGCAACGAGTCGAACGTGAGCACGCTGGACCTGGTTGAACACTT
>JANMXB010000744.1:0-7776 GCA_031380765.1 Pseudomonadota bacterium
GCGTGTTGTCCGATTTCGCGGTGTCGTTCTTCAGCGCGCCGCGCTGAGTCTTCATCTTGTGCGCGGTCTGCCAGGTGCGCAGGATCACCTCGCCCACCCTTCCCATCGCCTGCGAGTCGGAGGACATCATCGAGAACGCGCCCAGGTCGTGGAGGATATCCTCGGCTGCGATGGTCTCGCGCCGGATGCGCGATTCGGCGAATGCTACGTCTTCCGCGATTGACGGGTCGAGATGGTGGCATACCATGAGCATGTCCAGATGCTCGTCCACGGTATTGACCGTGTACGGCATGGTCGGGTTGGTCGAGGAAGGCAGCACATTGGGCTCGCCGCAGACCTTGATGATGTCCGGCGCGTGGCCGCCGCCGGCGCCCTCGGTGTGGAACGTGGCGATGGTGCGCCCCTTGAAAGCCGCGACCGTGTCCTCGACGAAACCCGATTCGTTGATCGTATCGGTATGGATGGTGACCTGGACGTCGTATTTCTCGGCCACGCCGAGGCAGCAATCGATCGCGGCCGGCGTGGTGCCCCAGTCCTCGTGGAGCTTGAGGCCGTAAGCCCCCGCCTCGACCTGCTCGGTGAGGCCCGCGGGCATGCTCGCGTTGCCCTTGCCCTGGAATCCGAGATTCATCGGAAAGGCTTCCGCCGCCTGCAGCATGCTGAAAATATGCCACGGTCCGGGCGTGCATGTCGTCGCGAACGTGCCGGTCGCCGGTCCCGTGCCGCCGCCCATCATCGTCGTGACGCCGCTCATCAGCGCTTCTTCGATTTGCTGCGGGCAGATGAAATGGATGTGGGTATCGATTCCGCCCGCCGTGACGATCATGCCTTCGCCGGCGATGATCTCCGTGCCCGGCCCGATCACGATGGCAATCCCGGGCTGCACGTCGGGATTGCCTGCCTTGCCGATCGCGGCGATGCGCCCGCTTTTGATCGCGATGTCGGCTTTGACGATGCCCCAGTGATCGACGATCAGCGCATTGGTGATCACCGTATCGGCGATGTCCTTGGAGACGCGCTGGCTCTGGCCCATGCCGTCGCGAATCACCTTCCCGCCGCCGAATTTCACCTCCTCGCCGTAGATCGTGAAGTCTTTCTCGACTTCGATCCACAAGTCGGTGTCGGCCAGGCGCAGGCGATCCCCGACGGTCGGGCCGAACATCTCGGCGTAGGCCTGGCGTCCGATTTTCATTTGGCACCTCCGGGCTTTTTCTGCTGTGGCGCTGGGCGCAGCTTCCCCATCACCTTGCCCTGGAATCCGTACACCTTGCGCTCTCCCGCGTAGTCGACGAGCTCAATGGTGCGCGTCTGGCCGGGCTCGAAGCGCACCGCGGTCCCCGCGGCAATATTCAGGCGCATGCCGTAGGCGGTTTCGCGGTCGAAAGACAGCGCATCGTTGGTTTCGAAGAAATGGTAGTGCGAGCCGACCTGGATCGGCCGGTCGGCCGTGTTCGCCACTTTCAGCGTGACCGTCCTGCGTCCGGCGTTCAGTTCGATCGACCCCTCCGCCACCTGCATCTCGCCGGGAATCATGACGACCTCATGGAATGGGATGATGGACCGTGACCAGCTTGGTGCCGTCCGGGAATGTGGCCTCGACCTGAATCTCCGGGATCATTTCCGCGACGCCCTCCATGACATCGGCACGCGACAGGAGCGTGGTTCCGTAGCCCATGAGATCGGACACCGAGCGGCCGTCGCGCGCAGCCTCGAGAATCGCGGCCGATATGAAGGCGATCGCCTCGGGATAGTTCAGCTTGAGGCCGCGCGCCTTGCGCCTTTCAGCGAGCAAGCCCGCGGTAAAGACGAGCAGCTTGTCCTTCTCCCTGGGGGTGAGTTCCATGATTGCTTCCTCGACTAAGCGATCCTGACGCCGGCTTGGCCAATGCCGGGAAAGCGCGCCAGCACCGTGTCGCCGGGCGCGACGAATTTCTCGATCTGCCGGTGACCGGACCATGCGTCCGAAAACAACTCGGCTATCCGCTCTGCTACTGGGCTCATCAGGTGCTCCATATTCGCGGTTCGACGGCGATGCTCCGCTTCATTACGGGACGCAAGACCCGCCACAACGCAACGAAATAGCGCCGCGCATCTTCGCCTGAATCGCCGAGCCAGCGGGCGATCACCACCCGCGGCAGCCGCGTGATGCCCGCCATCGCGCCCTCACCTGCGGGACACTCCCGGCACTCCGCCAGAATTTCATTCGAGATATCGCCGCCGGCTGCAAGCATCGTGGCGCACACCGATCGGCCTGCAAGGCCGACCGGAGACCCGAACAGTGGATCATCGCCCTCGATCCGGGCACGCTCGGACCAGAGGTACTTGCCACCTGCAAGGATTTCAGTCTGCTGCATCAGCAATCCCGTGGTGAATTTCTGCCCGGAGGCCGCACGGCCGAAGCAGAGGATTTCCCAGCCGGTGTAGACCGCGTCCGGCTCCAGATTCACCCTCGTGAGCATGAGCGCGGACGCGCCGTCGAAGAGGATTGTTTCCTGCGGCAGCCACTCGAGCGATGCACCGGAGCCAACGCTGAATTCGAGCGACTGCCGGGCGGACGAGCCCTGGGTTCGATACCACTTGCCGGCGCCCGGCGTAGTGAGCAATGCCGCACTTGCCGGACCGAGCCTCACGTTGATCGAGAGCGTATCCCCGCCCGCGATACCGCCTGGCGGATGAACGACGATCGTGTGGCAGATCCCTTCACCTTCCGGGTAGAGGTCCCGCTGGACGCGCAGCGGTCCGCTGTGGCTGCGCCGCGCAAGCACCGTGCGCTCAGCCCGCCTGGCGTACTCCAGCGCGAGCCGCGCCTCCCAGTGAGGGCTCGCGAGCGCGTGATGCGGAATTGCTTCTGCGGCAATCATTGCGGCCCATTATATGGCGAGCATCGAGCGCACGTTGTCGCGTTCCATGTCGGCCCCACGGCCGGCCTTCACGACCTCGCCGCGCGACATGACGATGTAGTGATCGGCCAGCTTCTGCGCGAAATCGTAGTACTGCTCCACCAGCAGGATCGCCATTTCGCCGCCTTTTGCGAGCGACGCGATCACGTTGCCGATGTCCTTGATGATCGAGGGCTGGATACCTTCGGTCGGCTCATCCAGGATCAGCAGCTTGGGATCCGAAGCGAGAGCGCGTCCGATGGCGAGCTGCTGCTGCTGGCCCCCGGACAGGTCGCCCCCGCGCCTGCCGAGCATGTCTTTCAATACCGGAAACATCTCGAATATGCGCGCCGGAATCTTCGCGCTGCCCGGTTTGGTCGCCAGACCCATGAGCAGGTTTTCCTCCACGGTGAGGCGGGGAAAGATCTCGCGGCCCTGCGGGACGTAGCCCACCCCGAGACGGGCCCGCTCGTAGGGCGCGAGGGCGGCGATATCCACGCCATTGAAAGTCAGCCCGCCCGAGCGGACGGGCACGAGGCCCACCAGGCACTTGAGCAAGGTGGTTTTGCCGACGCCATTCCTGCCGAGCACGGTCGTACACGCGCCTTTGGGGATCTCGAAGCTCACATCGCGCAGGATGTGACTGCCGCCGTAGTACTGGTTGAGATTGGAGACAGTAAGCATGGAGCCGGCAGCCTCTAGCGACCGAGATACACTTCGATGACGCGCTCGTCGTTCTGAACGACATCCATGGGACCTTCCGCGAGGACGCTGCCTTCGTGCAGCACCGTTACCGTCCGCGCGATCGCGCCGACGAAATCCATGTCATGCTCGACCACGATCAGGGAATGCTTGCCGGCGAGCGTCTTGAAGAGCTCTGCCGTGCGTTCCGTTTCGGCGTCGGTCATCCCCGCGACCGGCTCGTCCAGCAGCAGCAGGCGGGGCTCCTGCATCAGCAGCATGCCGATCTCGAGCCATTGCTTCTGGCCGTGCGAGAGCAGCCCCGCCAGGCGGTCGGGCGCACCCGCCAGCTGGATCTGCTCGAGCGTCGCGGCGATCAGGTCACCTTGGGCCGAGTCGAGCCTGGCGCGCAGGCTCGCGCGCACGCGCTTGTCGGTTTTCATTGCGAGCTCCAGATTTTCGAACACCGTGTGCTGCTCGAAAACCGTCGGCTTCTGGAATTTGCGCCCGATGCCGGCGTGCGCAATCTGTGGCTCGGTCATGCGCAGCAAATCAATCGTCTGGCCGAAAAACGCGGTGCCAGAATCCGGCGGCGTCTTGCCGGTGATCACGTCCATCATTGTGGTCTTGCCCGCGCCGTTCGGTCCGATGATGCAGCGCAGTTCGCCTGCTTCCACAGTCAGCGTGAGGTTGTTCAGTGCCTTGAAGCCGTCGAAACTGACGGTGATGTCGTCAAGGTAAATGATCGGCCCGTGCGTTACGTCGAGCGCCTGGGTGACCACCCGGCCGCCGCCGACCGCCGCCGGCCCGCTGGTGCCCTGGCCATCATCGGTCAACGTGGGCGTCATGCGGTTTTCGTTCGCAGCTTTTCGCGCCATTGAACGCGCAACTGGGCTATCAGTCCGACCACGCCATTGGGCAGGAACAGGGTGACGGCTATGAAGATCGCGCCAAGGAAAAACAGCCAGTATTCCGGGAACGCCACCGTGAACCAGCTGCGCGCGCCGTTGACGATGAAAGCACCGAGGATCGCACCGACCAGCGTGCCGCGTCCGCCGACCGCCACCCAGATCGCGATCTCGATCGAATTGGCGGGCGACATCTCGCCCGGATTGATGATGCCCACCTGCGGCACGTAGAGCGCGCCCGCGATTCCGCACAGCACGGCCGAAAGCGTCCAGATGAAGAGCTTGTACCAGAGCGGGTCGTAGCCCGAGAACATCACCCGCGACTCGGCGTCGCGGATCGCAGTGAGCACGCGGCCGAGCTTGGAGGTCACGATCCAGCGCCCGAGCAGCAGCGTGCCGATCAGCGCCAGGCCCGAGAGCACGAACAGGACCATGCGCATCTGGGGGGTGAAGATCGGATGGTCGAGGATGCGCTTGAAGTCGGTGAAGCCGTTGTTGCCGCCGAAACCGGTGTCGTTGCGGAAAAACAGGAGCATGAAGGCGAAGGTCATCGCCTGCGTGATGATCGAGAAATACACCCCCTTGATGCGCGAGCGGAAAGCGAAGTACCCGAACACGAAAGCGAGCAGGCCGGGCACCAGCACCACCAGCAGGAGGCTGTACCAGATGTGCTCAGTGAAGCTCCAGTACCAAGGGTAGGCCTTCCAGTCGAGGAACACCATGAAGTCGGGCAGCGGGCTCTTGTATACCCCGTCCAGGCCGATGGAACGCATGAGGTACATGCCGAAGGCGTAACCGCCGAGCGCAAAGAACAGGCCGTGGCCGAGCGAAAGGATGCCGGTATAGCCCCAGATCAGGTCCATCGCCAGGGCAACGATGGCGTAGCACATGATCTTGCCGATCAGCGAAACGCTGAAATCGGACATGTGGAACACGCTCTCTTTCGGCACGACCAGATTGAGGAGCGGCGCAACGGCGCAGATCAGCACCAGCGCGGCGATCACGCCGCCCCAGCCGCGCGATCCGAACAACGCCGCGGCGCCGGACTTATGCATCGGCAAAGCGTCCCTTGAGCGCGAACATGCCCTGCGGCCGCTTCTGGATGAAGATGATGATGAACACCAGCACCGTGATCTTCGCGAGCACGGCGCCGGAAATGCCCTCGAGGAACTTGTTGACGATGCCCAGGCCCATGGCGGCATACACCGTTCCGGCGAGCTGGCCGACTCCACCCAGCACGACCACCATGAACGAGTCGACGATGTAACCCTGACCTAGATCCGGGCCGACGTTGCCGATCTGGGACAGCGCGCAGCCGGCAAGGCCGGCAATGCCCGAGCCCAGGCCGAAGCACCAGGTGTCGATGCGTCCCGTGTGAACGCCCATGCAGGAGGCCATCGCCCGGTTCTGCGTGACGCCGCGCACGAAAAGGCCAAGCCGCGTGCGGGTGAGCGCGAGCCAGACGAGCAGCAGGACCACGGCCGAAAAACCGATGATGACGATGCGGCTCCACGGCAGCACGACGTTCGAGAGCAATTCCACGCCGCCCGACATCCAGACCGGGTTCTCCACCTGCACGTTCTGCGCGCCGAAGATCGTACGCACGGCCTGGATCAGGATCAGGCTGATGCCCCAGGTGGCGAGCAGCGTTTCGAGCGGCCGCCCATAGAGGAAGCGGATGACGCCCCGCTCCAGGGCCATGCCCACCGCGGCGGCAACCATGAACGAGGCGGGCACCGCGACGAGGAGGTACCAGTTGAAGAGGTCCGGCACGTTGGCCCGTACCAGGTTCTGCACGACGTAGGTCGTGTACGCCCCGATCATGATGAGCTCGCCGTGCGCCATATTGATGACGCCCATGAGCCCGTAGGTGATTGCCAGGCCCAGGGCGGCGAGGAGCAGGATCGATCCGAGCGAAATGCCGCTGAAGACCTGCCCGATGCGTTCCCCCGTGGTGAGGCGCCCCTCCACTTCGGCCAGCGATTTCTGCGCGGCGAACCGGATGTCCGCATCCGGTTCCACGAACTCGCCACCCTTCCTGGCGAGCATCTCGAGCAGGATCGTCTTCGTGCCCGGGTTGACGCTCGAGCCCAGCGAGGTGATCGCGACGAGCCGCACCGCCTTGTCCTTGCTGTTGAGCTGGAGGTTGGCGCGCACGCGCTCGAGCAGCGCCTTGATGTCGACGTCTGTCTCCTTCGCGAGGGCGCGCTCGACCAGAGGCAGGCGATCGCTTTCGGTCTCGTCCTGCAGCGTCTTCGCGGCCGCCAGGCGAACCGCGCGATCACCGGAGGGGAGCCTGAGCGTGGCGATAGCCGCGGCCAGCTCGCGTCTGAAGACGTTGTTCGCGACGACCTCGTCGAGGTCTTCCGGCAGCTTTTCCACGGGTTTGCCAGTGACCGCGTCGATACCCTTGCCACCCGTGACGATGAGGATTTTCTTGGCGGACGCCGAGGTCTGGACGTTGCCTTCCGCGAGCGCCGAGAGGAACGCAATGGCGGACTCGTCTCCGGCCGCGGCAATGCTATTGAGCGCCTCGTTGCGCGCGTCGGAATCGGAGGACGCAAGTTTGCCGATCTGCTCCGGCGTCAATGCGACAGCCGGCAGGCTTGCCGCAAGCGCGAACGAAGCCAGAACGCATCGGAACAGGCGCACGAAAGTCATTATTGATCTTTGAAATGCCGCGCGGCAAATTTAGCCACGCCGCGCGCCACTGTGCAATGAGGCCCGCGGGCCCGGCCGATCCACTGGCCGGGGCTGCCGCGGGAAAATCCTGCTTACTCCGGCTCACCCTTTTTCTTGTCGTTGCCCGGAATGTACGGGCTCCACGGCGCGGCCTTGACCGGGCCGGGCGTCTTCCACACCACCTTGAACTGGCCGTCGGCCTGCACTTCGCCGATGAATACCGGCTTATGCAGATGATGGTTCTTCTCGTCCATCTTGGCCGTGAATCCGGACGGAGCCTTGAACGTCTGTCCGCCTACCGCGGGGATGACCTTGTCGACGTCGGTCGACTTGGCCTTCTCGACTGCCTGCTTCCACATGTAGATGCCGATATACGTCGCCTCCATCGGATCGTTGGTCAGCGGCTTGTCCGCACCCGGCAGCTTCATCTTCTTGGCATAAGCGGCCCACTTCTTCTTGAAGTCGTCGTTGGTCGGGTTTTTCAGCGACATGAAGTAGTTCCACGCCGCGAGGTGGCCGACCAGCGGCTTGGTGTCCACGCCGCGCAGTTCTTCTTCGCCCACCGAGAACGCCACGACCGGCACGTCCGTCGCCTTGAGGCCCTGGTTGCCCAGTTCCTTGTAGAA
>JANMXB010000022.1:0-2735 GCA_031380765.1 Pseudomonadota bacterium
CCGGCGGCCGACACGGCCGTCGCGCCCTGCCGGATCGTACGTTCCGGACCCGTCACGGCGACCGGTCGTCCGGGTCGCAATACGGCGCCGGCAGCATCGCGCGCGCCCAGTCCCTGCGCCTGAAGGAACGCGGCCACCATCTCGGGCATGTTCGCGCTCCAGAACCTGCTGTACACAAGTTCGGCCAGCGGCATGTTGCCGCGGTCGAACACATGCGCCCTGATGCGATCGGAATAGCCCTGGAATTTCGCGAAGCTGGTGAAATCGACGTCGGACTGGCCGCCGGATCCGAGCAGTTGGTGGCATCCGCGGCAGGTGGGTGCGATGACCCCTTGGTACAACGCGTCCTGCCCCGCCGCCGACCAGGCTGCCGGGACAAACGTGTCCGAAAAGGTCGGGTCCGGCAATCCGTCGCCACCGTAGGCGGCCTTGATCAGCGCAGCGGCGGCGCTGCCTTGCCACTCGCTCGGGCTGGCGGCCCGGCGGCACGCATCCTCCGGGAAGGCCGTGGCCGCCGGCAGCGGGTAACTGCACAGCACCATCCGGTTCATCGTCTTCAGCGCCGATTCCTGGTCGGCGCGCCGGAATCCGGCCGACGCAGAGAAGCCAAAGCTGTCGGTTTCGAGCGGCACGAGATGCGCTTTGGTATCGCCTCGCTGCAGCGAGACCGAGTTCATGAGGCGCGGGAACAGCGGCTTTGCGCTTGAGTCCGGCGGCGTGAGCGCATCGCCGCGTCCGCCGTGACAGACAATGCAGGTGGACGGCAGGGCCTTTTGGCCCCGGCCATCCAGGTCCGCAGTCAGCTCGCGCGCGCCGGTTACGGGGTTGAAACTATAGAATTTCGCAAAGCTCGCGCCACCGCCCGGGCCAGGGCTGTACTCGATGGCGTTGACGCCGACGCGCCAGCGCTGGTCCTGCACTACCGCTGCCTCGAGATTCAGGGCCGGTTCGCCGTAGTTGCCGGCTGCGCTGACCAGGTAGTTCTCCACTACGAATGCGATCGTGCCATCGAGGTTCTGCCTTGCGCTCATGCGCCTGCCGTAGCCCAGGTCGCGCAGGTCCCCGAATACCACCTGCACCTGAGTACCGGTGCCGCTGTCCATCCCGTTGGCCAGCTTCCACTTGGCAAGCGTGTCTTTCGCATCGGCCGGATCGATCGCGGCGTAGTACGCCTGCGCATAGGCGAGCGAATTGGTCTGCAGCGAACCGTCGGGCTGGGCCTGTGGGTTGGGGAACAGCAGGAAGCTGTTCGGACCGGGTGCCGGGGAAGCGGCTGCGTTGGTTGCGTCTCCCGAGTTTCCCTGGCCGCAAGCGGCCATCGCCAGCGCCATGGCGGCCAGGGCGAAGCGTGCGGAGGGTGGGACGATGCTCATACCCGGGGGGCCTAGAACCGGTGCAGGTACGCCGCCCCGACCTGATTGACGACATAGCGGCTCGAGCCCTGGATTGCGAAGCCCGGGCTGCGCAGGGGAGTCGACTGCACGCGGGTCCAGGAGAAATCGAGCGCGCCGCGTTCGTGGACCGCCAGGTTGTAGCCCAGCGTCGAGATGAAGGTGGTGGCCTTGATGCGATAGGAAAAGCTGCCGGCGAATACATCGTCCCTGATGGAGGCCTCGGCGATGCCGAGGGCGGCGAGCGAAGGGGGCGCGGTGGACACGACGTCGCCGCGGCGATACTCGCCCCCAAGATAGACGGTGCCGCTGCGGGTCAGGGAGTAGTCGAAATTCAGGCGCGCGGATGTTTCCCTCGTATCGAACACCGTGCTCTTGCCGTCGCGGATGTTGTGCGCGAGAGAGCCGAACAGGTGAACGCGGTCGGTCACGGGCTTGCGCACCGTGACGCCGACTGAATGCCGGTACCCGTCGCGCAGGTTCGAGTCGTGGTTCTCCGCGCTCGTGCGGCCGAACACCGCATACGTCGGGGTGAGGAATTCGCCCGAGGCGCGGTACTGGAATTCAGCCTGGGCGCCGATGTAAGTGCGGGAGAGGCCCGCGTAGGTGGAGAAGCGCTCCGCGCCGACGAACCCCTGCAGCGACACCCGCGAGTTTGCAGTCACCTGGAAAAACCGGCTCGTGCCAAGTCTGAGGCTGTATGACTGGTCGGAAAGCCGGTCGGCCGGATTGCGTGCGCGATTGACGTTGTCGTCGAATGTGACACCCGCCTCGGCGTTGATGTCGGGAACCTGGGCATGAAGCGGCGCCGGCGCGAACGCGGCCGACAGCAGCAATGCCGCCACAACAGCAACGCGGTTCGCTCTCCGAGGTTCACCCATTGGCGTCAATCGTAATCCACTTCGCGCCAGGGCGCCAAACCGGCACGCACTGACGCGAAATCCCCGCCGAGAGTCGAGTCTGTTCGCGGAACTTAGTGGGGTAGGGGATAACTCTGACCTAACGGCATTTTCTGGCGCCGCAAGGAACGATTACACTGGCTCCAGGTGTCTAGTGAGCGAATTCAGATTCGCAAAACTATCCGCGCAACGGCCCGGCTCATAGGCTTTCTGATGTGCCTGTTCGCCTTACCCGGTCACACAGATCAACTGGTATGGCAGAGCGGTTTCGAGAATGGCTTTCCCGGCGGCGAGTGGCTCGACGACGCTAACGGGTCGTACTCACCCGATGGAGCAATGCCCGCGGGTCGCAGATCGGCTTGGACCATCGTGGACCGTCAGTCCGGCGAGCCCGTCTTCTCAGGCGACCACGCCTACAAAGGATGGATCTCGGGAATGGCTAGCG
>JANMXB010000033.1:0-4216 GCA_031380765.1 Pseudomonadota bacterium
GCCGGAATTCTGGGGCCTGTCGGGGCGCGACGTGGTGCTGCCCGTGACGCCGATGTTCCACGCCAATTGCTGGGGCATTCCCTATGGCGCGGTGATGCTCGGCTCGAAACTGGTGTTTCCCGGACCGCACCTGCACTCCGACGACCTGCTGGACCTCATCAGGCTGGAGCCGCCCACGATGGCGCTGGGCGTGCCGACGATCTGGCTCACGCTCATCCAGGCGCTCGAAGCGCATCCGGACAAATGGAGCCTGCCGGCCGGCATGCGCAGCCTGGTCGGTGGCGCCGCGGTACCCGAGTCGCTGATCCGGGCGTTTGCACGCCACGGCGTAAAAATCGCGCAAGGCTGGGGCATGACCGAGACCTCGCCCCTCGCGACCCTGAGCTATATCAAGCCGGAGCTTTCCGGCGTCTCGCAGGACGAGCAGTTCCGGCTGGCCGCCACGGCGGGCGTAACCGCGCCGCTGGTTGAGTTGCGCCTGGTCGGGGACGACGGCATCGCGCCCATGGATGGAAAAACCGTGGGCGAAGTCCAGGTGCGCGGACCCTTCATCACCGGGAGCTACTACAACGTCGACGCCGATCCGGCCAAGTTCACCTCCGACGGGTGGCTGCGCACGGGTGACGTCGCCAAGATGGATTCCCATGGCTACCTCATGATCACCGACCGCACCAAGGACCTCATCAAGTCCGGCGGCGAGTGGATCAGCTCGGTCGACCTCGAGAACGCGATCATGGCGCACCCGGCAGTTGCGGAGGCCGCGGTCATCGCGGTCCCGCACGAGAAGTGGGGGGAGCGGCCGCTCGCGTGCGTGGTCGCCAAGCCAGGGCAGTCAGTGACGCCCGCGGCGCTGAACGGGATGCTGGCGAAGAAGTTCGCCAAATGGCAGCTGCCGGACAACTATGAGTTCCTCGACGCGATCCCGCGAACGTCGACGGGAAAATTCTGGAAGATGAAGCTGCGCGAGCGGTTCGCGGGGAAGGGGTAGGACTTTGAATTGCGGACGAGGCGGTCGGATTCGAAGTCCCACTCCGATTTTGATTTCCAATATCTCGTTAACGAGAGATGACCGTGCTGATTAATGTGGTGCGGGTCATTTCGGCACAAAACCACGACATCCGCATCGTCCCTACCTTCCCACCGTAACAATCACCAACCCCAGCGTCAGCAAGCCCATTCCGGCGATTTCCAGCCGCGACAGCCGTTCCCGGAAGATTTTGCGCGACACGATGGACGCGAACAGCAGCTCGATCAGCCCGAGCGTCCTCACATGCGCCAATGGCTCGATTGCCATCGCAGTGAACCATCCGGCCGACGCCGCGGCGCCCATGAATCCGGCAAACACAGACCTGCGCCACGCGCCGAACACCCGCCAGACCACGGGCGGATCGCGCGCGAGCAGCCAGCCCCCGAGCAGCACTGTCTGCAGCGATTGCGCTGCAACGAGCGCGAAGGCAGCCGACATCATGAACGGCGTGTCCCCCAGCGCGAGCGCCGCTCCGCGATAGCCCACTGCCGAGAATGCAAAGAAGGCCCCCGATGCGAGGCCCAGCATCGCGGGCACGGAAGTCCATCCGGTGAGCATGGTCCGCAAGGGCCTTTCCCGGTCGGCGGGTGAAAGGAGCAGCACCCCGAGCGTGCCGCATCCGACCGCCAGCGCGGTGGTCACAGTCACCGGATCGCCGAGGACGATCAGGCCGAAAATCGCAACCTGGATGATCTCGGTCTTGGAGTAGGCCACCCCGAGCGTGAAGTTGCGCATCGCCATTACGCGCAGGAGGAGCGCGGTGGCGATGATCTGGCTCACGGCGCCGAAGGATACCCATCCCGCGAATGCAAAGTTCGGCGCAGGGAGCCAATAGCCCCCGATCGCCTGCAAGCCGATAAGCCACAGGATTGCGAACGGCAAGCCGTAAAGGAAGCGCACCAATGTCGCGCCGAGCGTGCCCAGCTCGGCGGTGAGGCTGCGCTGGGCGGCGTTGCGCAGCGTCTGCGCGAACGCGGCCCAGACGGTGATCGGGATCCAGAGCCAGTCGGGCGCGATCATGCGACGCCCAGGGACTGGAGCACCGGCAGGCGCATGCGCCCGAATGCGCGCGCACCGGAGCGCAGCGCGGCGGGATCGCCTTCGCCGAGCAACTCCCACGCATGGCGCGCCCAGTCGTCCGGCCCGCCGTGTCCCAGTGAAATGGAGTGCAGGAAGACCATTTCCTCGCGGGCGAGGAAGATCCCGGCCCCGGTGACCGGGCTGGCGAGCGCGGAAATGTCCGCGGACTCAAGCGATCGCTCGAGGATGTGCTTGTTGAGTGCTTTGCACCGCGGCGCCGCCGCATCGATTGCCCGCCGGGACTGGACCGGGTGCAGGCTTCCCATGCCGGTTAGGACAAGCGCCGCCTGGGCCAATTGCCCGAACGCGATGCCCGCGCACCCCGGGCGTTGCTCCAGCTCCCGCAAAGTCTTGGGCGCGTAATGGTCTGCGGCCATTGCTTCAATGATGGGCCGGTAAACAGCCGCGGGCAGCCGCATTTCGCCTCCCGGCAATTCGGCGCCCGAGGGCACGCAGTCGGGGTGCTGAAGCAGGGTGAAGGCAATGCCGCGCAGGTTTTCAGTTTGGGCGGCAGGAGACATCGGCCGGGGCTCTTTGACGAAGATATCGCGCCGGAAGCGCCGGTTGACGAGATAGTCGAAAACGGTCTCGCGCATGACCGGGTGTGTGGCGGCGTCGAGAAGGCGGCGTGCTCTCTCGGTCAGGCCCAGTGCATCGTGGTGTCCGGCCAGAGTCGCGGAAGCTGCAAACACGAGGTTCGCGCAAGACAGCTCGCGCGCGACTTCCGAGGAGGGCATCGGATGCCAGTCGCGGTTGAAATATTCGTGCGCGAGGTAATTGCGGCTCTGGCCGTGCAGTTTCGCGAGCCACGCAGGCAGTCCGCCGTGCGCGCCAAAATATTTCGCGTCGGCCTCCAGCAGCGATTGCGCGAATTCGAGGGAGGCGTCGATCCTCGCCACGAGGTCACCGGGTCCCCGGCCTTCGTGTTCGGACAAGTCCGCGTGGAGCGCCAGGAGATGACGCAGAGGCAATTCGGCGCTCCAGCCGGGCAGGCAGTTGTAGCTGACGAAGAACCGGCCCCCGGGCGCCAGGCCGCGCTGGAGGAATTGCACGATCCGGCGGCGGTTTTCGGCCGAGATCCACGACCACGTGCCGTGCATCGCGATCACATCGAACTGCGGCAGATCGTCGCGCGCCGCAAATTCCTCGAACGACTCGGCCGACAGCCGCACAGGCGATCCCGAGGCCTTTGCAAGAGTGCGCGCGTTGGTCACGTGGTCCGGATTGAAATCGATGCCCCGGAATTCGCCGCCGGCCGCCGCCGCGTGGATGTTGATCGAAACACCCTGGCCGAATGCGAGCTCGAGATACCTGGTCGCAGGCTTGCGCCTCTGGACGCCCCAGGCGAGGCATGCCAGGTCGATGCGCGCGGGCGCGATTTCGGGGCAATAGCGGTGGGTATAGCCGAGCTCCCTCACATACCCGTCGTCCGGCGCCATCGTTATGCCTTTTTCTGGTCAACCTGCATTCTAGCGGGGCCCTCGCTGCGATCTGCCGGCCCCGCTTGCAATTTCGGTATATGGCTTGACTTGACCCGGGTGCCTGCCAGAATGGATTTTCATACGCTGCATCGAGCGGTAACGGAGGCGAGGCATGAACAAGGAAATGGCGGAAGTCCTGGTGCGGGTGGGCCCGGACGCCCCGATGGGCAAGCTCATGCGCAGGTACTGGGTGCCGATACTGTCGTCGTCCGAAATCCCCGAGCCCGACTGCCCGCAGGTGCGGGTCAAGATCCTCGGTGAGCCTTTGCTCGCATTCCGCGATACCGAGGGCCGGCCGGCCCTCATCGACGAGTTCTGCGCCCATCGCGGCGCGTCGCTATTCTTCGGACGCAACGAGGAATGCGGCATCCGCTGCTCGTATCACGGCTGGAAGTTCGACATCAACGGCCAGTGCGTCGAGCTGCCTTCGGTGCCGGCGCTTGCGCCGAAGATGAGCATCAAGGCGTATCCGTGCATAGAAAAGGGCGGTCTCGTTTGGGCATACATGGGCCCGAAGGACAAGCAACCCGCACCCCCCGGGCTCGAGTGGTGCGGCCTGCCCGCAAGCCACCGCTACGTTTCAAAGCGCCTGCAGGAGTGCAGCTGGCTGCAGGCGATGGAAGGCGGC
>JANMXB010000102.1:0-7538 GCA_031380765.1 Pseudomonadota bacterium
GAACTCTCGACCTCAACCTTGGCAAGGTTGCGCTCTACCAACTGAGCTACTCCCGCATCGAACAGCCGGTAATTTTACTGGTGCGAAGCCCCCCAGTCAAACCGTCCCATCGGTGGAAACCCCCGCCTTGCGCAGGTAGTAAAGCATTGAAATGACGGTCAGCACGGCCGCCACGTTGATGAGGATCGTCCCCAGGAACTGGCAGTTGACCAGGCCGAGCAGGTCGTCGTGGAAAAGGAGCAGCGGGATGGCGATCATCTGGAACACGGTTTTCAGCTTGCCGATGAAAGCCACCGCCACGCTTTTGGCCTGCCCCATCTGCGCCATCCACTCGCGCAGCGCCGAAATGGCGATCTCCCGGCCGATGATGATCAGGGCAACCAGCGGCTCGACCCGGTCGAGCTGCAGGAGCACGACCAGGGCGCCGGCAATGATCAGCTTGTCGGCCACGGGGTCCAGGAACGCCCCGAAGGCCGACATCTGGTCGAGGACCCGCGCGAGGTATCCGTCGAGCCAGTCGGTGATCGCGGCCACGATGAAGATCGCGGTGGCGGCGATGTTCTTGTTCTCCGCCTGGAGCCACGATTCGGGCAGGTAGAACACGCCGACGATCAGCGGGATCATGAGGATCCGGCACCACGTTACGTAGTTCGGGAGATTGCGGGGCATCCTGGCCATTTGCGGCACTGTAACCCGGGGGCCCTACCCTGTCCGCGCTTTTTCTTCCGCCTCGTGATGCAGGTGGCGGTAAATTCGCTGCGCGATCGAGCGGCTGATGCCTTCCACTTTCATGATCTCGTCCATCGCCGCCGACTGCACGCCCTTCAGCCCGCCGAAGTGCGCAAGCAGCGCGCGGCGCCGCTTGTCGCCGATGCCGGGAATCTCGTTCAGCTCGGAAGTAGTCCGCGTCTTGCCGCGCCGCGCGCGGTGCCCGACGATGGCGAAGCGGTGCGCTTCGTCACGGATCTGCTGGATGAGGTGCAGGCCGGGGTGCTGGGGCGGCAGCGTACTCGGCGGACCGTCGCCTTCGACGATCAGCTCTTCGAGCCCGGGCTTGCGCTCGGGGCCCTTTGCGACGCCCACCACGCTGACGTCGTTCAGGCCGAGCTCCACGAGCGCCGAGCGCGCCTGCGAAACCTGCCCCTTGCCCCCATCGATGAGCACCAGGTCGGGCATCTTCGCGCCTTCGGTCGAGAGGCGCTCGTAGCGCCGGAACAACACCTGGCGCATCGCCGCGTAGTCGTCGCCCGGGGTGATGTCGCGGATGTTGAAGCGCCGGTATTCCGACTTCTGCATCCCGTGCCCGTCGAACACCACGCAGGAGGCTACGGTCGCCTCGCCCATTGTGTGGCTGATATCGAAGCACTCGATGCGCTGCGCGGCCTCGGGCAGGCCCAGTGCTTCACGCAATGCGACGAGGCGCGCCTCCTGCGTGCCGCGCTCGCGCACGCGGTTGGCGAGGGACAGCAGCGCGTTTTTTTCCGCCATCTCGAGCCACATGCGGCGCTCGCCCTGCGGCGAAGTGACGAGGCGTATCGGCCGTTTTGCCTGCTCCGCAAGCGCCGCCTCGAGGGCGTCGCCTTCGAGATCGGCGTTGGCGAGGATCAAAGGCGGAATCGGCTGCTCGAGATAGTGCTGGGTAAGGAAAGCAAGGATCACCTCCGCGCACGTCGCGGCGTCCGCGTTGTGCGGAAAAAAGCTCCGGTCGCCGACGTGGCGGCCGGCGCGGATCATGACGAGGTTCACGCACGAGATGCCGCCCTCGATGCGGCAGGCCACCACGTCCGCGTCGACGCCGACCGCGGATTCGACGTACTGGCGCGCCTGCACGCGCGACAGAGCACGCACCTGGTCGCGGTACTGCGCGGCTTCCTCGAAGCGCTGGGACTCGGCGGCCGCGTTCATCTTGCCGGTCAGCGTGTCGATCACGTCGTTCTCCCGACCGAGCAGGAACAGCTCGGCATTTCTCACGTCCTGCGCGTAGGGTTCCGCTTCGATGAGGCCGGTGCAGGGCGCCGAGCAGCGCTGGATCTGGTGCAGCAGGCAGGGCCGCGAGCGGTTTTCGAACACCGAATCCTCGCAGGTGCGCAGGCGGAACACCCGCTGCAGCAACTGGATGCTTTCGCGCACGGCATAGGAATGGGGAAAGGGCCCGAAGTAGCGGTTTTTCTTCTCGTGAGCGCCGCGGTGAAATCCGAGGCGTGGGAACCGGTGGCCTGTGACCATCAGGTACGGATAGGACTTGTCGTCGCGGAACAGGATGTTGTAGCGCGGCGTGAGGCTCTTGATGAGGTTGTTCTCGAGGAGCAATGCTTCGCCCTCGGAGCGCGTCACGGTCGTCTCGACGGCGGCGATCTGCGTGACCATCAGGCCGATGCGCGGACTTTGCCGGGTTCTGGTGAAGTAGCTCGCAACGCGTTTTTTGAGGTCGCGCGCCTTGCCGACGTAAAGGACCTCCCCGGCTGTGCCCAGCATCCGGTAGACGCCCGGGAGATTGGGGAGCCCCGCCACAAAGGCCTTCGGATCGAACGCCGTGCTCATGCCGTCACGCGTCTAGGCCAGCGCCGCCACGTCCTTGAGCGCCGCGCGATAGCTCAGCGCATCCAGTCCCACCGCGCGCCGACTGTCCAGCCGCATGCGCTCCAGGCGGTCCGTCGCGTAAGCCTTCGCGGGCAGGGTCGCCAATAGTTCGTCGGCGGCGGCAGGAGCGTTGCAGACCAGAACCACGTCACAGCCGGCATTCAAGGCGCTCGCCGCCCGCTCGCGCATGCCCCCTGCGACGCTTGCACCTTCCATGCTGAGGTCGTCGCTGAAGATCACGCCGTCGAACGCGAGCTGCTTCCTCAGCACGTTCTTGAGCCAGTACGCTGAAAAACCCGCCGGCGACGGATCGACGGCCGTGTAAATCACGTGCGCCGGCATGATCCCGGCCAGTCCCGCCGCGATGACCGGGCGATAAGGGGCGACATCGGTGGCCAGGATCTCTTCGAGCGAGCGGTCGTCCGTCGGGATTGCGACGTGCGAATCGGCCGTGGCATACCCATGCCCGGGGAAATGTTTTCCGACCGCGCCCATGCCGGCAGAGTGCAGGCCCCGGACCAGGGCCGAGCCCAGCGCGCCGACCGCTTCGGGGGAGGCGTGGAAGGAGCGATCCCCGATCACCGAGCTCGCGCCATAGTCGAGGTCGAGCACCGGCGTGAAGCTGAAATCGACGCCGTGGGCGCCAAGTTCCACGCCGATCGCATGGCCGGCGCTTTCCGTGGCGCGTACCGCGGCGGCGCGGTCGCTATCCCAAAGCCGGCCGAGCCGGCGCATCGGTGGAATGGCCGTGAACCCCTGACGAAATCTTTGCACGCGTCCGCCTTCGTGGTCCACGCAAATGACCAACTCCGGGTTGCGCAGGCCGCGGATCTCGGCGGTCAGCGCCTTCACTTGCGCCGGACTTTCGAAATTGCGCGCAAACAGGATGATGCCGCCGACCAGCGGATGGGCGAGGCGGCGCCGGTCGCTTTCGGCAAGGCTCAGGCCGGCGACATCGGCCATGACCGGACCCAGTGGAATGCCCAGGCTCATGCGCCGGTTTCCAGGATCACGGTGGCGCTTGCGAGCTCGCGTTCGTCGGTAATGGACACATGCGCGTGACCGATCCCGCGCGCATCAAGGAGGGCTTTCAGCGCTTCGGTAAATTGCAGGGTCGGTTTTCCGGAACGCAGATTCATCACCCATACCCCATGCCAGTTTGCCGGGGCGTGGATGCCGGTGCCGAGCGCCTTCGTAAAGGCTTCCTTGGCGGCGAACCGCTTGGCCAGGTAGGCAGCGGGTTTGCGATGCGCCGAAAAGCGCCTGAGCTCGGGCTCGCAGAGGATGCGCTGCGCGAAGCGATCGCCAAAACGCCTGAGCGCCGCCTCGATGCGCGGGATCTCGATGATGTCGGTGCCGATTCCGTAGATCACCGGTCCGCCCGCAACCCGAAGCGCGCCTCGGTCATGAGGCGTTTCATTTCGCGCACGGCTTCGCGCATGCCGACAAATACGGCACGGCTGACGATCGCGTGACCGATGTGCAGTTCGCGGATTCCCGCCAGGCGCGCAACGGGCTCGACGTTGAAATAATTGAGCGCGTGGCCCGCGTTGAATCGCATGCCCAGGTCGCGGATGGCTTGTCCAGCGCGCGCGAGCTTTTCGAGCTCGGCGACCACGGCGGGCCCCTCCGCGTCGCGTCCCTGGAGGTGAAAAGCGCGGGCGTAAGGACCGGTATGCACTTCGCACACCCTGGCGCCGACGCGCTTGGCGGCCTCGATCTGGCCCGCGTCGGCATCGATAAACACCGAAACCATGATCCCGGCCTCCGCGATGCGCGCCACCGCATCCTTGAGCTTCCTTTCCTGCGCGACGATGTCGAGGCCGCCTTCGGTGGTGATTTCGTGGCGCCCCTCGGGCACCAGCATCGCCATTTCCGGCTTGATGGCGCGCGCCGACTCGACCATCTCCGCGGTCGCGGCCATCTCCAGGTTGAGCTTGATGTGCGTGAGCTCCCTGAGCCTGCGCACGTCCTCGTCCTGAATGTGGCGGCGATCCTCGCGCAGGTGGACGGTGATCCCGTCGGCTCCGCCGAGGTGCGCTTCGATGGCGGCCCAGACCGGGTCCGGCTCGTAGGTGCGCCGGGCCTGCCTGACAGTGGCCACGTGGTCGACGTTTACGCCAAGTTCGATCATAGGTCCTGAAGCTCCAAGAGGACGCTGCGCGTGTGCAGGGTCTGGCCATGAAGACGCTGACCGATCAGCGCCCGCATCAGGCCGCGCGCCTGGTGCAGGGTTTCCGCGCTGCTGAAATCGTCCCCGTCCAGACCAAGCAGCGTGCTGCCGCGCACAACCATTTCGCTGCCTGAAACGCCCCGCGCACTTCCTTCGCCATTTCCTTGCGCGGTTCCTTCCACCAGGAGCGGCCCGCGCTCGGGATCGTACAGATAATGCCGGGCCGGGTCGATGGGTGCGCCGCTAGCGGCGTCGCGGTCGAGGAGCATCGCGTATCCGAGCCCGGCAAGGAGGTGTTTCTCGAACCGCCGCAGGACCGCGGCTGTCGGTGCGCCTGCGCCAAGCCGCGCGAGGCTTTCCGCATACGCGTCGAAGAGGATTTCGTGCGCGTCATCGCGGGGCAGCAGCCGCAATATGAGTTCGTTCAGGTAGAAACCGGACATGAGACCCGGACCGCGCAGGAACGGCATCCCGCCCTGCCATTCGGCGCTCACGAGGGTGTTCAGCTCCGCGGCCCCTGCCCAGGACAGTCTTAAAGGCTGGAACGCATGCAGGACGCCGCGCAGGACGGAGCGCGGCCGTCGGGCTCCCTTGGCGATCAGCGCCGTGCGGCCGTGGCTGCGCGAGAACACCTCGACGATCAGGCTGGTTTCCTTGTATGGATAGCTATGGAGCACAAAGGCAGGCTCCAGCTCGACCCTGCGACGGGATTGCGCCATCGCGCCTCAGCTGTAGCCGAAGGCCTTGAGCGACCTCGCGTCGTCGGTCCAGCCGCGCTTCACTTTCACCCACAGCCCGAGGTAGACCTTGCCGTCGAACAGGCGCTCCATGTCCTTGCGCGCCGCCGTGCCGATCCGCTTCAGGCGCTCGCCCTTGTCCCCGATGACGATCGGTTTGTGGCTCTCGCGGTCGACCCAGATCGTCGCTTCGACGCGGCGCAGGGCGCCCTCTTCCTTGAAGCTGTCTATGGCCACCTCGCAGCTGTAGGGAAGCTCTTCGCCGAGCTCGCGAAAGAGCTTTTCGCGCACCAGCTCGGAGGCGAAGAAACGCTCGTCGCGGTCGGTCAGCTGGTCTTCCGGGTACATCGCCGGCGCTTGCGGCAGCGCTTCGCGGATGACGCGCAGGAGCTCTTGCGCATTCTTGCCGGATTTCGCGCTTACAGGCACGATCGCCTGAAACGGGCGTTCCCCGGCGACCCGATCCAGAAACGGCATCAGCCGCTCGCGATCCCTGGCGAGATCCACTTTGTTGGCGACCGCGATGACTTTTTGCTTCAGCGGTATGCGGGCGAGCAGGTTGCGGTCCGCCTCGAACAGCTTCGGCGCCTCGAGCACCCAGAGCACGACATCGGCGTCGCGCGCGATATCCGTGGCCCGCCGGTTGAGGGTCTTGTTGAGCACATTGTTGTGCAGCGTCTGGAATCCCGGCGAATCGACGAATACGTACTGGCAATCGCCGGTGGTCAGGATTCCGGTCACGAGATGCCGCGTGGTTTGGGCCTTGGGCGAGACGATGGAGAGCTTCTGCCCGACGAACCGGTTGAGCAGGCTCGACTTGCCGGTGTTCGGCCGGCCGATAATGCCGATCGTGCCGCAGCGATGATCGCTCATCGATCGATCTGCTTGAGGACTTTTGCGGCGGCATTCTGCTCGGCGATGCGGCGCGTGCTGCCGCTGCCCAGCGCGGCGAGTTTCAGGTCCTCCACCACGCATTCCACCTCGAACGTCTGGCTGTGCGCGGCGCCCTTGGTCGCCGCCACACGGTAGGCCGGCAGCTTGTGCTTGCCGCGCTGGAGGAATTCCTGCAGGAGCGTCTTCGCGTCTTTTGCGGGGGCATCCGGGTCAAGCTGCTCGAATCTGGCCTTGAACGTATGCCTGATTACTTCGCGGGCCGCCTCGTAGCCGCCGTCGAGGAATACCGCGCCGTAGACCGCCTCGAGCGTATCGGCCAGCATCGCGGGGCTGTTTCCCCCGCCGTTGGCCAGCGCCGGCCGGTCGACTCGCAGCAGGTCGGACAGTCCCAGGTCCTCGGCCAGGGCCGAGAGGGATTCCTTGCGCACCAGGCTGGCGCGCAGTTTCGTGAGCTGCCCCTCGGGAATGGAGGGAAACCGCCCGAACAATTCGTCCGAGATCACGCAATCGAGCACGCTGTCGCCGAGGAACTCGAGACGCTCGTTGTGCGGCGATCCGAAGCTTCGGTGCGTCAGCGCCTGCTCGCGCAGCGCACCGCTCTTGAACTGGTAAGCGATGCGCTTGTCTAGAAGCGGGGGGCGCGCCACCTGGAATGCGCCGCGATCACTCTTTCGAGTTTGCGGCGAAGTCGACGTACAGCCCCACGTTGGCGAACAGCGGTATGGTCTTGCGGTAGGCAAACGAGATCACCACGTCGCCGCCCTCTTTGGTGATTTCGAGATCCTGGGACGTGAGGTCCTTGATGTCGTCGATCATCGTCTTGGTGTCCCAGGCCTTGCGGATCTCGGCCACGGTTCCATTGCGCTTTTCCTGCGCGATCGTGGTGATGATCTTTTTCGCCGTCTGGAACTCGAAGAAGGCCGGTCCGACCTTCATGCCCAGCAGGGCGAGCACGATCAGAATCGCGAAAACGATGATCAAGCCGCTCAGGCTTACGCCGGTCTGTCTGTTGCGCATTTGTTTCTCCCCTTTCCCGCTAGCGGAACGAACCGAAGCGGCCAAGCTCGTTCAGGTTGAGCCAGATGAAAAACGCCTTGCCGACGATGTTCTCGTCCGGCACGAACCCCCACACCCGGCTGTCGCTCGAATTGTCC
>JANMXB010000498.1:0-4253 GCA_031380765.1 Pseudomonadota bacterium
CAAAATATTTTTTCGACATGGGCGACCTGAAGGCGGCCAAGGCCCAGCTGCAGTGGGTGATCGACCAGAGCCCTGCGGAGGAATTCCGCGACATCGCGCGCCTGCGCCTGGCCAATGTGCTGCTCGACGAAAAAGGCTATGAGGAAGCGCTCAAGCAGCTCGAGGCGAAGCACGGCGAGGCTTTCGAGGCGCAATTCGCGGCGTTGCGGGGCGATATCCTGGTGGCGAAGGGCCAGGCGGCCGATGCGCGGTCGGCGTACAAGTTCGCGCTCCAGAAAGCGGATCCAAAAAGCCGCGAGCTGCGCGACAGCATCCAGATGCGCCTCGACGCGCTCGGGGGTTGAGCGTGCGCGCAATCCTTGCAGCCTTCGCAGCCGCATCTCTCACGAGCTGCTCCAGCATGCCCAGTCTCAATCCCATCGACTGGTTCAAGGGCGCGCCGACCGGAGTGAAGCCTGCCGAGCTGCCGCCGATGTCCTCGGCGCAGCCGGTGAAGACAATCTGGCAGGCCAATGTCGGCCCTGCGGGCATTTTCGTGTTCACGCCGGCCCTTGCAGGGGACAGCGTGTATGCCGCTGCGCGCGACGGCACCGTAACCAAGCTGGAGGCCGCAACGGGCAAGCCGATCTGGAAGGTGTCCGCAGGCTCGCCGCTCTCGGGGGGGGTGGGCACCGACGGCAAGCTCGTGGCGGTGGGCACCGACAAGGGCGAGCTTATCGTGCTCGACGCGGACAAGGGCACGCCGCGCTGGCGGGCGCGCGTTTCGTCCGAAGTGCTTGCCGCGCCGCGGGTGGCGGGGGGGCTTGTGCTCGCGCGGACTGCCGACAGCCGGATCTTTGCTTTCGACGCGACCGACGGCAAGCGCAAGTGGGTGTACCAGCGCGCCGCGGCTTCCCTCATCGTGCGTTCGCCCGCGGGCATGACTGTGCATGAGGGTAATGTGTACGCCGGTTTTTCCGGCGGCAAGCTCGTCGCGCTGCAGCTCGAGACAGGGGCATTGCGCTGGGAGGTTTCGGTCTCGCAGCCCAAGGGTGCGACCGAGCTCGAGCGGGTGTCGGACCTGAGCGGCGATCCGGCGTTGGCCGGGCGGGAAGTCTGCGCTGCGTCCTACCAGGGGCGCGCGGCCTGTTATGAGTGGATTAACGGCAACCAGGTCTGGGGACGCGAGATGTCGACGCTCAACGGCATGAGCCTCGATGCGCGGTACGCGTATGTGGCGGATGAAAAAGGCGCGGTGCATTCCCTGGACCGCACCAACGGGCGCAGCGTCTGGAAGCAGGACCGGCTCGCGTACCGGGAATTGACGCTGGCGCTGGCGATGGGGGGCGAAGTCATCTTCGGCGATTTCCAGGGGTTCGTGCACTTCGTGGCGCGCGATTCGGGGGCTTTCATTGCGCGTGCGGCGACCGATGGCAGCAAGATCCGCGCGGCACCGCTCAGGCTGCCGAATGGTGTGCTGATCCAAACGCTCAACGGCGGGTTGTACCTGCTGTCGCTCTAGGACACAGGGCAACCTGGCGGTTTCCCCGTACCCCTTCCCTCAAAGCCACCGCCAATGAAACCTGTAGTCGTGCTGGTCGGGCGACCGAACGTCGGCAAAAGCACGCTCTTCAATCGGCTCACCCGCACGCGCGACGCAATCGTTGTCGATGTCCCCGGGGTCACGCGCGATCGTCACTATGGCGATGGCGTGATGGGTTCGCGGCCTTACCTCGTGGTGGATACGGGCGGGTTGGAGCCCAAGACGACCGAAGGCATCTTTGCCGAGATGGCCAAGCAGACCAAGCAGGCCATCGCGGAAGCCGACGCGGTCATCTTCCTGACCGACGCCCGGGCCGGCCTTACGCCCGACGATCGTCGCATCGCCCAGGATCTGCGCAAGCTCAAGCCCCGCATGTGGATCGCGGTCAACAAGGCCGAGGGTTTGCAGCCCGATTCCGCGGCGGCGGATTTCCAGCAGCTGGGGTTGGGATTTCCGGTGGCGATCTCGGCAGCGCACGGGGAGGGCATCAAAAACCTCATCGATGCCGTGCTCGAGGAGTTTCCGGAGGACGAGGAACAGGAGCAGGACGAGCGCGACCGCTGGCCTCGCGTCGCGATCGTCGGGCGTCCGAACGTCGGCAAGTCCACGCTGGTGAATTCGCTGGTCGGCGAGGAGCGCGTCATCGCCTTCGACAAGCCCGGCACCACCATCGACCCCATCGACGTGCCTTTCGAGCGTAACGGCAAGCGTTATACCCTCGTGGACACCGCCGGCCTGCGCAAGCGCGGCAAGCAGGGCGAGAGCATCGAGCAGTTCTCGGTCATCAAGACCCTGCAGGCCATCGATCGCTCGAACGTCGCCGTCTTCGTGATCGACGCGGTGGACGGCATTACCGAGCACGACCAGCACGTGGCGGGATACATCCTGGAGCGCGGCCGTGCGGTCGTGGTTGCGGTAAACAAGTGGGACGCCGCGGATTCCGAGCAGCGCGACAAGATCAAGTCCGAGCTTTCCTGGAAAGTCGGGTTCCTGAGTTTCGCCAAGACTCTCTACATCTCGGCTAAAGCCAAGAAGGGATTGGGCGACGTCATGACCGCCGTCGACAAGGCTTATGCCGCGGCGATGGTCAAGCTCGCCACACCAAAACTAACGCGTACATTGATCGCCGCGGTGGAGAAGCAATCGCCGCCCAGGCGCGGCATGGGGCGCCCCAAGTTGCGTTACGCCCACCAGGGCGGCCAGAACCCGCCCACCATCATCATCCACGGCAACCAGCTCGACCATATTCCGGAGACCTACCGGCGCTATCTGGAAGGCGTGTTCCGCACCCAGTTCGCGCTGGAGGGCACGCCGATGCGGATCGAGTTCAGGACGGGGCGGAATCCGTACGCGGGGCGGGGATAAAAGTCAAACAATTTATTTCGTAGAATGGCTGTGGGATTAACTATCCTGACATTTCATATGCCAAAAACAGCACCCACAGGTGAGCCGCCGGATGAGCGCATTGCTCCGATAGACAACTTGCGCGGCCAGGCGTTGTTCGGCGTGCTGGCCGTCAACCTCGTGACCGAGTTCCGGGTCTCAATTTTCCAGCAGTTTCTGCCGCCTTCCGAGCCTCTGTCATTGCTTGACCGCGCTGCCGGGGTTTTTGTGTCCCAGGCATTGGAGCTGAAGGCATTCGCGCTGTTCTCGCTGCTGTTCGGGATCGGGCTCGCGATCCAGTTCGAGCGGCTTTCGCGAGGCGGTCAGCCCTTCTACTGGCTCGCACGCAGGCTGGCGGTGCTTCTGGTGTTCGGGTTGATTCACATGCTCTTCATCTGGAACGGCGACATCCTTGCCGAGTACGCCGTTGCCGGTTTTCTCGTGCTGCCGTTCCTGCGTGCGCCGAAATGGCTGCTCGGCGCGGCATGCGCGGCTGCTTTGATCGTCTACGTTGCAGCGCCTCTCGCGCACCTGATCCCCTGGCCGGACACGGCCACCCTCCAGCGGCATGTGGCCGATGCGAATCGCGTGTATGCGACAGGCGGCTTCGGCGAGATCTGGCGGTTCAGCCTTGGCGAGCTTGCCCTCCTTTCGTCGCTGCATCTTTTTGTTTTTCCGCGGACGGTTGCTCTGTTTCTGCTCGGTGTCCTGATATGGCGGAGCGGAGTGTTGAAGGATCTGAGCCGGTTCAAGCCGCATCTTGAAATCGGCGCTTTTGTCGGCATTGTTTTCGGCGCTGCGTTGACCGCGCTGCCCGGTGCGGGTGGAGGAATTGGAACAGTTGTACTCGCGCTGGGATATGCCTCAGCCGTGCTGGCCCTCACGCAATTTCCAAAGATCGGTCGCGCGCTCATGGTTTTTGCGCCGATTGGGAAGATGGCTTTCACCAGCTACGTCATGCAATCGCTTGTCTTCGGTGCGATCTTCTTTGGATGGGGGCTAGGGCTGTTTGGGCAGTTAGGTGCGGCGCAGGGGCTTCTGATTGGCGTGCTCGTGTATGTCGGGCAGATAGTCTTCAGTGCTTGGTGGCTTGGACGATTCGGCTATGGGCCGTTGGAGTGGCTGTGGAGGACGTTGATGTATGGAACAAAACAGCCAATGCGGGTGTGACGGGCATTGCCGCGTAAAATCCCCCGCAGGCCCCCAAAAAGGCGGCCGCCACCGGAGACAAAATAATGCCGACCCGCCTCATCGCTGCGCTGATCGTGGCCTTCACCGCATACACCCCGCACCTCTTTGCGCAGTCCTACCCCAACAAGCCCGTCCATATCATCGTTCCGCTGCCGCC
>JANMXB010000130.1:0-10606 GCA_031380765.1 Pseudomonadota bacterium
CGGCACCACGGTGAATGTCACCTCCGACCCAGGCTGGGCTCCCGATCTCAATGCATTGGTGGGAACTGTCACTCCCGCCCGGTCGCTCTGAAAGATTCCCCCCCCAAGGTACGCCCAGCCGCGCTGCACTCCACTGCGGATGGCCTTGGCGACCAACCCGACCTTTCCGGCGTCGGCCTCCGTCGTCATTTGGCCCAGCCTGGTGATGAGCGCCGGGTCGTTGTTGTTGGCCCCGTTGAAAGTCACCTGCTTGCCTACCGCCGCGTGGGTGTCCTGGCTGCGCACCCCGGGTGGACGCAGTGGATCGTTGAGCGTTGCCGACGCGGGAAGATCCGAACCCGAATAGGCGAGAAGAAGGGCAACAAAGTTTGAAATCTCCTGGTCGTCCACCATCGGCGGGAAGAACGCAAGGAATCCAGGAAGAGTGGCTCCGCCGTCATTGAAAAACCCGAAGCCGGCTCGGCTGGGGGTCGACTTGAGTGTAAATCCGACCTTTTTGTGCAGACCCCGGAGGTTCGGAACCTTGAACGTCACCGGTCCCGAAGCCGGGCCGATGGCGATTCCGGTGCTCATCAGGTGGTGCTCGCCGTTCGGCCCCGTCGGAATCGGGGCGAAACCGGTAGTACCGCTGGCCGACACGTCCCCGCCCTGACCGGTCGTGAACGCGTGGCATACGACGCAAGTATTGCCCCCAGATCCCGTCGAAATGTGTTCCCCTCTAGTCAGATAGGTGTTGACGATAGCCTGCGCGTTCCCGGCCGGTATCGGCGCGCCCGGGGCGAGACCGTTTAACCCCGGCTGGCCAAATCGACCTAGCGCCTCCTGTCCAGGCAACGCAACGCTGGTAGGCAACGTATTGTCGAAGTTGCGGAACGGGTTGGGTGGAAAGTAGATCGTCGCCAGAAAGTCCTCGAACGCCTGCAAATCGGTCGCACTGGGCAACACGTCGTCCCCTTGCAGTCCCGTGAAGGCTCCGCTGAATTGCTCCAGCCCCGTCTTGTCCCCCCGCCAGTGCAGCGGCTCCTTGCCGATGATGTCCTGGAGTGTTTGGGTGAACATCGGGCCTTTCATGGGATGGAAATCTGAACAAGCGCCCTGGAATCTGGTTATTGAGTAGCCGCAGTTCTGTCCGAACGTCGTCATTTCACCTGCTGGGTTACCTAAATCCCACGACAGCCGGTCGGACTTCCCGTCAATGTGACAGGAGGCGCAGGCGATTTGTCCAAGGCCCGAAGTGAGATGCGTGTCATAGAGCTGTTTGCGGCCGTTCTTGATCGCCAATGGCGTCGGATCGAAGAACGAGACCCGGGAGAGCTCGGCTTGGCCCACCGTATCGATGACCGAGATCGATGCCCCAAACTTGTTCAAGACATAGAGCCGGTTGCGCTGGGTTTGGAGCACCAGCCCAGTGGGTCCCTCGCCCACTACGATCGGTGATCCCGTGCGAGTACCCGCCGAATCGATGACTACAACATTGTTCGAACCCATGCCCGCCACGTATCCCAGTGTCCCTTGCCTGTTCCAGACGATCGCGCGCGGGTCGCCGATCGAGAGGTCGCGAAGCGCCTGCGAAGCCGTGGCCGGGTCGCTCTGGGTTGCGATCTGAGCATCCGAGTAATCCAGATGGTTGTTCAGGTCCAC
Source organism: Pseudomonadota bacterium (assembly GCA_031380765.1). Lineage (GTDB taxonomy): Bacteria > Pseudomonadota > Gammaproteobacteria > Burkholderiales > SG8-39 > SZAS-79. The sequence goes on from JANMXB010000130.1 coordinate 1,642, forward strand.
TACCGACGACACTCTGAGGGTGGTGGGGTCGCCGAAGGCTGCATTCACGCGGATAAACCGACCCTTCAGATTCGAATCGAACCGGATGTGATTGGTCGCTTCCGTTCCAACTACCGTAACCTGAGAGGTCACGGGGTTGACACCGATGGCCATCACCAGGTTCATCATTCCCGTCAGGTAGGAGATCTGCAGGGTGTTGGCGTCCACGACCGCAACGTCGTTGTCGAGCACGTCCCAGCCCCGTACCCGATTGCTCGCAGCGGCTGAATTACCGCTCACTAACGGAGTCCAGTCGTGGTTGTTGTCGTCCATCCAGCTGCCGCTGGCGTTCTTGCGAACGATCATGCCCACCTTTGGCGGCGATGCTGGCAATAACGTCGTGGCATCCCTCACCGGCAGGCTCGGATTGATCGCCGGCTTGAAGTTCACGCCGTCATTCGGCGGGGGATTCTGCCCGCCATACGGCCCCAAGGGTGAGTTGACCGCGTTGTTTTGCACGGATGTCCCGACGATTGTGGTCTTGTTGCCAGATTCGAAAAAAGCGACGTACAGCTTGTTCCCGTCGGGGCTCACCGCCATCGCCCTCGGTTCCTCGCCCGCAAGATTCAGTACGACCGGCGCCGCAGTGCGATTCACCGGATCGAAAACCATTAGCTTGCTGGCCTGCGCGCCAGTCACGAACGCGCGCTGCGGAGTTCCTGCGAACGCCACATCGGCCGGCTCGTCCTCCGTCTGCAGCGTAGCCACGACGCTCATCGTGCTCAGATTCACGATGCTGACGCTGTCCGAGATGTGGTTGACGACCCAGGCTTCGGTGTTCGTGCGCGCCCGCACTGACACCGGGTCGAGTCCGACGGGGACCGAACCAATACTCACCGGTATGGACGATGTGCTGGAAATGTCGAAGACCTCCAGCCTGCCATCCGCGGTGTTGACAGCGAGAAGTTTCTTGCCGTCCGGCGTCACATCCAGCGGGTGTACGTGCGGAGTCTCCCAGTTGACAAAGGACGCCGGACTGGAGTCCGTCGAGTTCGAATAGGCGAACAACACCGGGGAGACGGTCACGCTGCCCAGCCACAACAGCACGCCAACTAGCCCTGCAATTGCGCCAAACCTAACTTTCGAGCTATTCATTTTCCCCCCCAGTTCCGCCCCAATCGGGACCGGATAATTCAATCAGTCGTGCTCAGATTCGCTTTCTCAGCGATGGCAGGAAAAAAGCCCATTTACAATAGGACTGCGTCAAGGGAAAGTCAACACAGTAAGAAGGCATACGCGGTAGCAGGATTTGTGAAAATTCGTGATGTCAGTCTGTAGCAAGCTATGAGCGTGATGCAAGTCTCAGATTAGTGCCCTTGCAGCAAGCCGCCCGGGCTAGTGCCTGTTGCCTAGTCGGTTAGTGATTCGTGATGTCGGCGTTTTCGCCGGTACCGCCGGGCACCCCGTCCTTGCCATAGGACAAAAGGTCGAAATCGCCTTTCTCTCCCGGAGAGCGGTACAGGTAGGGTTTGCCCCAGGAATCGAACGGCACGGCCTTGCGCAGGTAGGGACCATTCCATTTCGGTTCGTTCGGCGGCTTGCTTACCAGCGCGTTGAGCCCCAGTTCGGTGGCCGGGTAGCGGCCGACATCCAGACGGTACTGGTCGAGCGCCTTCTCCAACGCGTCGATCTGGGCTCTGGTGGTGTTGACCTCGGATTTCCCGATCTGCCCAAAGTAGCGCGGCGCGACATAGCCGGCCAGCAGGCCGATAATCGCCACCACGATGAGCAACTCGAGCAGAGTGAAACCGCGGGCGCCTGCGCGCATCGAATGCGTCGCCTCCTGTTGAGAATGATACAGCGGCAAATCCAAGACTCGATTGTTGGCCCTGGGTGCAACAGACGCAAAAGTAGCGCGATTCCGGCGCCGGCGGCGCTAGCCGGGAGGGGGCTTCATTCCGGCGGAACGGCCAGACCCGCTCGGCTGTCTTCCAGTGCCGAATTCGCGGGCATCAGCTTAGCCAAGGCCGCTCCCCGATCCTCGTCCTGTCCAAACCTCCAGCGGTCCATGCCAGCCAGAACGTTGTCCATGTCGACCCGATCGTATCCTCCGCTCCAGAGCACAACCAGGCGCTCGCGGAGCAAGGGCGCCGCCAGCGCACGCCGGAAGATGTTGTCGCCGCCGGGCTGCGCCAGGAGGTCGTACCAGTTGTAGATCATCTTGAACATCTTCTCCATCGGGTAACGGATCGCACGCTCGTACGGCCGCAACATCTGCGCACTGACATCGCCCGCCTCGAGCGCCGAGTCAATCGCGCGAGCCGCGAAAATCCCACCCCTCGCCGCAACGAAGACCCCTGCCGAGAAGATCGGATCGAGAAACATGGCGGCGTCGCCGACCAGTACGAATCCGTCGCCTACGAACGAATCGTTCAGGTACGAGATGTTGGAAATCGTCTGCATCGGCATGATCTGCTTGGCCGATTTGAGCCAGCCGAAGATTTCCGGGGTGCCTTTGATCGCGGCATCGAAACGCTCCTGCGCACCTTTCAACCGAAGACTGCGCACCTGGTCCATACCCAGGACGACTCCGACGCTCGTCACACCTTTGGCCAGTGGGATATACCAGGTCCAGCCGCCGTCCGCCATCGTGTGGACGTCAAGCACCGTCCTGTTCGGGCCTCCGTAGTTGTCGCTGAAGTAGGCACCCTCGTAGTGGGTGAAATAGGATACCCGGTTGAGCTTCGGATCCGGCCTGCGCCAGCCGAGCTTGCGCGCGATCATGCAATTGCGGCCGCTGGCATCCACGACGATGCTGCATTCGATCGCCGCGGGTTCCTCGCCGTTGGGGCCCGCTAGAACGCCGACGGCGCGACCTTTCTCGAACAGGACGTCGTGGACGGTCCACTCCTGGCGGCAGTCGACGCCGCACTTTGCGGCATGCTCAAGAAGTATGTTGTCAAAGCGTGCACGATCTACATGGAGCGTATAGCCACGCGGGAAGTATTCGGGAAACTCGCTCGGCCGGATCACCAATTCGTTTCCGCTGAAAACGAAACGGACGCCGGCCTTGATCATGAAATTCGCCGCCTCGATTTCGGCGGTTACCCCAAGGTCGTCGAACACGTCCCACAGGCCTGCCACCAGAGACTCCCCTGTGCAGAAGCGCGGGAAACGGGCTCTCTCGAGAAGCAGAACCCTGCGGCCCTTGCGAGCCAGTGCCGCGGCAGTGCTGGCCCCCCCGGGGCCGCCCCCCACTACAACAACATCAAAGCGCTCTTTTGGCATTTCTCACATCTTTCTCCGGATCGTCCGCGCGTGCTTAGCATTGCGCTTGACGGGGTTCTCTGCGGGATCAAAATATGCCAGATCCTACCCTATAATCGTGCCCGACTCACGCTTCGTGCGGGGTGATGGGAACCAACCTTCAGTCAACCGAAAGGCGATCGAATTATCATGGCGTACATCTTGTCTCGGCTGCTCAGCGAAGCGGCACGCCGGCATCCGGCGAAGACGGCCGTGGAATGCGCCGGAAAGTCGCTGACGTACGGCGAGCTGGAGGAGCGTGCCAACCGGCTGGCGCATCTACTGCGCAAAGAAGGTGTTCGGCCCGCGGATAGGGTCGGAATTTACCTCGGCAAGTCCATTGAGACCGTGTTAGGAATCTTCGCGATCCTCAAGGCGGGTGCCGCCTACGTGCCCATAGATCCGCAAGCGCCCGCCCAGCGGCTGGGTTTGATATTGCAAAACTGCGGCACCCGGCACCTGTTGACCACCGCGCCGAAACTCACGAGCGCATTGGCGGGCCGTTCCGATCTGTGGGGCGTGGAGTGCGTGGTGCTGATGGACGACAACGTGCCTGCGCTGCCCGAAAGTTCTCACCCAGTCCGATGGCGACGCTGCGCAGACAGCGCGCAGGAGCCCGCCCGGCTCCCGGACAATCCGGCGATCGAAACCGATCTGGCCTATATCCTCTACACCTCAGGGTCGACCGGGATGCCGAAGGGTGTGATGATCACCCACCGCAACGCCCTGACCTTCATCGACTGGGCGTCGGAATGCTTCTCGGTCAGTTCGGAAGACCGCCTTTCGAATCACGCGCCGTTTCATTTTGACCTCTCTATTTTCGATCTCTTCGTGAGCGTCAAGGTGGGTGCGACGGTCCATCTGATTCCGGAGTCGATTGCGTTTTTCCCCGCCGATCTGGTCCGCTTCATCGAAATGAATCAGATCACGGTCTGGTATTCCGTCCCGTCGGTGCTCACCCTGCTTGTCCTGCACGGAAAGCTCGCGCCGGGCCGCCTGCCGCATCTTCGAGCGGTCCTTTTTGCGGGCGAGGTATTTCCGTCTAAGTACCTCCGATTGCTCATGCCGGCCCTCCCGGAGGCCCGGTTTTACAACTTGTACGGCCCGACCGAGACCAACGTTTGCACCTATTATGAAGTCGAGCATCCTCCGGCGGATGACGTTCCCATTCCGATCGGGAAGGCCTGCGCCAATACCGAAGTATTTGCGCTGAACGAGCAGCGCCAGCGGGCGGGTGCCGGCGAAGAAGGGATGCTTTACGCGCGCGGGCCATGCGTAATGAAGGGATATTGGGGGATGCCGCAAAAGACCGAAGAGGCGGTTTTCGCATGGCCGGACGCATCCGACCATTCGGAGCGAATCTACCGCACCGGCGACCTGGTAATCCTTGGAGAAGACGGAAATTACCGCTTTCTTGGGCGGCGCGATCATATGATAAAGAGCCGCGGGTACCGCATCGAATTGGGCGAGATTGAGACCGCGCTCTACAGTTTTCCCGGTGTTCATGAAGCAGTGGTTGTGCCCATACCGGATGAGCAGATCGGGCACCGGTTGCGCGCAGCGGTGGTGATGGCGGCCGGATCTGCGCCGAGCGCTGCCGAAGTGGCCCGTCACTGTGCCCGGCGTATTCCCAAATACATGGTTCCTGAATCAATCGAGTTTCGCGCGAGCCTGCCCAAAACATCGACTGGAAAAATCGACCGGCAGCACCTTCTGCACGAAATTACTGCCAGTCAGGCGCTGAAAATTTCATAGTAGAGAAGTACGTTTAGTCGCGTAGTTTCAGGAAGTGAAGCAGTCTTGGCCTGACTGCTGAAAACAAGGAGCGGGAAAATTGCAAAATATCGAATCGGATGTTCGGAGTTTCATTGAAGCGGATTTTTTTGATGGAGTACCGCAGGAAATCGACAGGGACGTTTCCCTGCTGCAGACCGGCGTCATGGACTCGATGGGCTTGTTCAGACTGATTTTCTTTCTCCAGGAAACCTATGGAGTGAAGGTTCCGGACGACGAGTTGCTCGCGGAGAATTTTGAATCGATTTCGAGCATCGCAGGCTATGTGGAGCGCAAGATGAGCAAAAGGGATGTTTGAGAACATCAGGGCGGACGTGGGGCGAAAGGTCACCTTCTTCAACACAAACCCCGGCCGGAGGAGCTGGCAACACGCGAAGACCCCTTTCTGGAACACGCTCCGGGTGCTGCTGGAGCCTGGGACCATGGCAGTGATTCTTTTCAGGTATGGCAAATGGGCCCAGACATTTCGTTCCTCCTGGATCCGCCGGCCGCTGCTGTGCATCTATTTCCTGCTCGCCATCGGCTTCATGGTGTTCGCGGGTATCAACATCCAGCTGGACACCGAGATCGGCAAGGGTTTCATCGTCCACAACTATTCGGGGATTTTCATCCTGGCCGAGCGAATCGGGGAGAACTTTACGGTCAATCAGGGTGTGACAATCGGGCGCCTGCGCGGGCGACCGCGCGACGCGATAATCGGGGACAACGTCTATTTCGGATCAGGCGCCAAGGCGCTGGGCGACATAAAGATCGGCAACAATGTCGCGGTCGGCGCGAATTCGCTGGTCATCATGTCGGTACCCGACAACTGTACCGTGCTGGGAGTGCCGGCCCGCATCATCATCAGAAAAGTTCCGAGCCAGTACCTGAAGCTGGTATTGCCCGATACGGATCGCAAAACAGCCTGACCTCCCGGCGGCCACAGGTCAAATCGCGAAAACCGAAGTTCCTCCGCCAGGATTTGCTGCGCATGAGAGCTTCACGGCTCATTAACGGCGCGAAAAATTCGCCGCGTTGGCGTGCAACCCGGCGCTGGCCCGCTTGAGCGCCTCCGCATGTTGCGGATTGTCGCAGTCAACCGCGTAGACCTCGACGAAGTGGGCCTTTAACGCGACGCCGCGCTCCAGGACTTCCGCGAGGCTGCCGCGCAGCCATTTTGCGTTGATACCCTGGCTTGCCCAGACCATCTGGTAGCCGACTGGCGTGCGCGAACTCGATTCCGATATGGCGCGGTGATAAAAATTGGCGGGCGAGCCCGCGGCTATGCCCACGGCATCGAGACCGTCGTATTTGACGCCGAATCGTCCGGGATAAGCACGCAAACCGTATTCAACTACAGCCTGGATCGCCCGTTCTCCTTCAGGGGACAGTACCGGGTTATGCATTGTAAGAACAAACGGCGTTGCCTTGAAATGCAAGGCGTAGAGATCGATCACGGCCTTGGCCCCCTCGATCCATCGCGGCAATCCGCCCGACGCCTCGAATGTGCGCCGATCTTCGGGACTGCGCGCCATGAACGGCTCGAATGCCTGTCCCAGTCCGGCAATCAGGACGTATGCGACGGCAGGCTCCGCGTCGTAGCGGCCCGCGGCGACCTGGAGCAACTCCCCCCATTTGCGTTGAAACGCCGGATCCCAGGGCACCGGTACGGTAATCTGGCGCTGCTGCGCGTAGTTGCGGCTGAATTCGGTCGTCATGGTCATCGCTCCGGACCGAAGGAACCACTCGGGAGAGCGGAACCCGGCGACCACGCCCAGCCCGAGGATCTTTCCGGTGCGCCGCGCTTCCTGCACAAGCCGGTCTATGGGACTCCAATCGTAGCCGCCGTTCTGGGGCTCGGTTACCGCCCATGAGGTCCTGAAAATAACCCCATCCACCGCGGGATTGTCGAAAGGGGAGGGCCCTCCCCTGCCGCCGCCCGGCCGGAAATCCGTAAGGTAGAGAATGCCTGCGGCCGGGCGCTTGCCCGAGGCCGGCCCGCTCTGCGCGCCCGCGTCGGCGCAGACCAAGATAAGGCAGGCGATCAACCCAATCAAGGCGGCCCGCGCCAATCGCATTTCACCGATCATAGAAGCAAATTTCTCCACGGTGGCTTTCTGCCGACATCGAAGGATTTGAGATTGTACCGGCGTCTCAAAAGTTCGCTGTCATGGATCGCGCATTGTAGTGGCCGCGGTGGCGCTGTCTGCGCGCGAATATTCTTTACCCATCAGCGCGGCCATTGATAAAGAGCCCCGTTTAACGTTTGCGCCTTCAACTTTGAACGTTCTTGGAAATAATTCAGCACCGAACTGTCCATCGCGGCCGTAAAGACTTCGGCAGGCTGAATGACAAACCAGATGCGATCGTTGCGCGCGAGGATATCGTCCAGTTCGCGCTGATTGCGCACAACGGGGCTGCGGGAAGTGCTCGTTTTGTCGATGTAGTAGACGCGGTCGCCGCCCGGATCAAAAAGAACTTTCGAGAAGGTCCAGCTCTGCATGAAAAAGTTCCCGTATTGCCCACTGTACTGGCCCAGGCTGTACGCCGTCTCGACCAGGACGGTCTCCCCCCTTGGATAATACGCATTGAACGCGGCGCCAAGCCCCTTGTAATCCACGAACTCGGTGCCGACCCGTGTCCCATATGCGGTGGGCGGGGGGGCTTTCGCACTCTGGGTGATCGCGTAGGTCTTCAGGCCAAATGCGCCCGCGGTGCTCAGTTCAAGCGCGGCAAGCGCGCCTAACACCACCGTGCTCGCTAGGCGCCTGGCCTGCAAATTCAGCCCTGCCGCGCGGATCGCCAGCCAATCCACAAAAAGCACGGTCGCCGCCGCCACCACAATGACGAACGCGGGCAGCGCAAAATATATGTAGTGCAGCGTGTAGAAGGAAAGCAGATTTGCCATCACGAAGACCGACGCCACGACGAATATCGCGAGAAAACGCAACCTGAGATTCCGGTGCGCGAAGACCAAGCCCAGCCCGAACAGCAGACTGACGACAAATACCGCATAGCCGCCGAAAATCTGATCGGCGTAAAAATACGGCTGGTAATACGGTTGCAGGAAGGCTGTCTCCGGTCCGGAAATCTCACTGCGCCCGGAACCGATCAGCAGGTAGTTGTCTAGAAGGAGGATGCGGCGGGTTCCCTGCACCACGATCACGACCAGGACGATGGCACAGGCGATCCAGAGATGCCGATTTTGCAGCCATCCCCAATTCCCCCAGCGCATGATGAGCCCGACGACAAATAGTATAGGCAGCATGAACCCGAGTCCCTCCCAGCAAAGGAAGCCGCAGGAAAAAAACAGGGCCGCAAGGTAATAAGAGCGCGCCGGAACCGCTGTCCCCTGGAGGATTCGCTCGGCCTGGACGAGCGTCAGGGCGGCGAAGAACTGGTGGCTCTGCGGATGAAACCCATCCTGGCTCCAAAAAATCGCCCATGGCATGGTCGCGTAAAGCAGGCCGGCAAGTACTCCGGTCCGGCGGTCGAACCACTTGCAGCTTGCCGAAAAGATCACGTAAGTCGTGCCGATCCCGAAGACAACCGACGCGAGCCGGATCGCAAAGTCCGACGTACCGAAAATGCCGATGAAAGCAGCCAGGATGTACGAGTACAGCTCGTAAGTCGCAAGCTGCACCTCCGACGAGCCGCTGGGAAGAACCGGGTAGCCGCGCTCCAGGATGCTCTGGGCCCACATGAATATCGTCGACTCATCGACAGTGAGCGAGTTCTCGTCCAGGCGGTAGAACCGGAATGCCGCAGCCACCAGCGTTACAAGGCCGGCAGCCAGCCAGTAACGAACCTGTCGCGCGCGTAAAGCTCGGTTATTCATTGAGACTCAAGCCCACGGTCAGGGGGGACGGTGCGCCGGTGGCGCCTGTAAGACCATGCAACGGCGATG
>JANMXB010000137.1:0-8069 GCA_031380765.1 Pseudomonadota bacterium
GACCACGACCGCGCCCTGCTTGCGCGCCGCCCCGACCTCGCCACCATCGCGCACTGGGTGCGGCCCGACGCGCGGGTACTGGATCTGGGCTGCGGCGACGGCATGCTGCTGCGCTACCTCTGGAAAGAGCGCAACGCCGAAGGCTATGGCGTCGAGATCGACGATGCCAAGGTCGGCGCCTCGGTGAAGAACGACGTCAACGTGCTGCAGATGAATCTCGAGTCCGGCCTGTCGGCGTTCGGTGACCAGTCGTTCGACTACGTGATCCTTTCCCAGACGCTGCAGGCGATGCGGCATACCGAGGCCATCATGCGTGAGATGCTGCGCGTCGGGCGCGAGGCGATCGTGTCGTTCCCCAATTTCGGCCACTGGTCCGGACGCCTGCAGGTGCTCGCCGGGCGCATGCCGGTGTCCGAGAGCCTGCCGCACGAGTGGTACAACACCCCGAACCTGCACCTGTGCACGATCGCAGACTTCGAAGACCTCGCGGCCGACCTCGAGCTGAAGATCCTGGAGCGCGTCGTGCTGCACAAAGGCCAGGCCGTGAACATTTTGCCGAACCTGCGGGGCAGTCTGGCGATCTACCGTTGCGCTGCAGGTTAGACGCAAGGTCGTTACGGCTTGCGGCCTGGGGTACTATCGTTCCCGCAGTTGCGTCCAAAACCTGAGGAGGAGGAGGCCGTGACCAGATCCGTCAGAAAGATTGGTGCAGGGTGGGTAGTGACTATCGCCGCACTCCTGCTCGCGCCCGGCGCCTCGGCGCAGGGCCAGTACCCGAACAAGCCGATCCGGCTCATCCTGCAATTTCCCGCCGGCGGACTGGCCGACGCCGTGTGCCGCGTCCTGGCCCCGCCCCTCTCCCAGCAGCTCGGCCAGCCCATCCTCGTTGAGAACAGGCCGGGAGCCGACGGCGCAATTGCCGGCGAGCTCGTCGCCAAGGCGCCCCCTGACGGGTATACGATCTTCTTCGCCACCAACAGCGCGCGTTCCGCCGTGCCCGCTTTGCGCAAGTCGCCGCCTTACGATCCGGTCGCCGATTTCACGCCGATATCCCTTATCGGCCGCTTCCCGTTCTTCGTCTTTGCCCATCCGGCCCTGCCGGCAAGGAACCTTGCCGAGCTGATCGAGCATGCGCGCATGAATCCGGGCAAGCTCAACTACGGCACCGGGAACACCACCAGCATACTTGCCACCGCGCAGCTGTCCGCGCTCGGCAAGATCGAGATGGTGCACGTGCCCTACAAGGGCGACGCGCCGTTGATGAACGACCTCGTGTCCGGGCGGCTGCACCTGGCGATTGCGAGTACCTCGCCCGCGGCGCCCCTGGCCAAGGACGGCAAGCTGCGCGTGCTGGCGACCTTGCTCAAGCGGCGCAGCGGCTTGTTCCCCGAGGCCCCCACGATGGCCGAATCGGGGTTCCCGCAGTACTCGCTCGAATCCTGGGGCGGCATGTTCGGCCCGGCTAACCTGCCGCGCGAAATCGTGGATCGCCTTGCGCGCGAGTTCAATGCGGCCATCCTGCGGTCCGAGGTCAGGGATCCACTGGATAAGTACGGCTACGAGCTGCAAGGGTCCTCCCCGCAGGAGCTCGGCGCTTTCGTGAAGGACCAGCTGGAGAACTGGAAGCGCGGCGTGCGCGAAGCCGGAATCCAGCCGGATTGAGTAAATTATGTTGTGCGATTACACAACATAATTTGCTGGAATACGGCCCAGGGAGCGGAAGTTTTAAGTGAGATGTTCAGATTTTAAATCGAATCGTTTGATCTTGGCGGGGGGAATTGCAGATCAATCCATCGCACGCGGCTATCGCCTTGTGAAAACAATCGTCGACTTCCCGACCGACGAACCCCCGGGATCCCTTCTTTACGAAGCATCCGCGCCGAGCTGAGTACCATTTGACCCACGGAGATAACGCATGCGCCTGAACTCTGCAATTCTAGGAAGCGTCATCCTCGCCCTCACAGGTTTCGCGCACGCCGCATGCGACGAAAAGGTCTACACCATTGCGTCGTTCACTTTCGAGAACGGCGAGCGGATGCAAGACATGAAGGTCGGCTATTGCCTTCACGGGCGCCTCAACGCAGCGCGCGACAATGCGATCCTGGTGGCGCCCGGTACGGGCGGCACTCGGCACAGCCACGACGGCTACATCGGTTCGGCAAAGGCCTTCGATACCGACAAATACTTCGTCGTCGCGGTAGACGCGATCGGAGGCGGGAACTCTTCGCAGCCGAAGGACGGACTCGGAGCCGGGTTCCCGCGCTACAACATCCGCGACATGGTCCGCGCGCAGCACGAACTGGTGACGAGAGAACTGAAGCTCGCGCTCCTGCGTGCGGTTGGCGGCGCGTCGATGGGCTCGTTCCAGGCACTCGAGTGGGCGATCGCCCATCCGGACATGGTGGGCGGCATCGTGCTGATGGTTCCCTCCGCGCGCGCCCAGAACTTGTTCAAGACGACGGTGAGGCAAATGGCCGACACCGTCATGCTCGATCGCCGCTGGAACGACGGACGCTACACTGAGCAACCCATCGACGGATTGCGCGCCGCCGGTTTGCTCTACTTCCCGTGGATCGTGACCAACGCCTACATCGATTCTCTCGACGCCGACGCGCTCGCGCGCGAGTACAAGTCGAGCGCCGCGTCGTTCGAGTCGTGGGATGCCTGGAGCGTGATCCGCCGCTACCAGGCTTCCGCGGAACACGATGTGTCGAAGCCCTTCGGCGGCGACCTGGCCCAGGCGCTCGGCAGGATCCGCGCGGCCGTCCTCGTCCTGCCCTCGTCGTCTGACCGCTTGCTCGGCGTTGAAGCGGGCCGTGATATCGCGCGCCTCGTGCCCCAGGCCATATACGCGGAGATCCCCTCGAACCTCGGCCATCGCGGCTGGCGGCCGGTCGAAGGCACAGCGGAGTACGCCTATATTACGCCGAGGATTCGCGAGTTCATCGATCGGGTGAGGCCATGAGGACGCTGCGCGCCCGACCATCGAGTCGGCCGGAGTCGATTCCGCGATCCGCACCCGGCTCGCATCACATCGCTTGCGCCGCCTCCCGCACGTATCGCTCAGCGTCTGCCGGCAGCAGTAGGCGCGCCACAATCAAGGCGCGGGCGGCCACCGCGACCGCATCGAGGTAGGCGGCGGGCGTCGGGTAGCGCTCCTCGAGCGAGAGGCGCGGATCTCCCGAGGCCATCCGTTCGATCCGGGTCTTCGCAAAGGGGAGCGTCGTGCCGATGAGGTCGCACAGCATTCCCTCGGCGTAACCGGCCTTGCGGTAGTTGAAGCCGAAACGGGTAGCGGTCGGCGCTTCGACGGAGGGCATGCGAATGCCCGCGACCGAGTGGCCGTCGCCGTCCATGCGCCCTACCATGACCCTGTAGGCCGCACCCATGGTCGGCGGATGGGTCGAATGGTCGAGAACGTTGAGCTGATTGACCAGGCCGGTATAGCGGAAACCGGGGATCGCGAGCCTGCCGATCGCCTCTCCGGGCGTCACCAGCGTGCCGTCCGCGCGGCTGGGAAATCGGCTCACGGGCGGGGCCTTGCCGTCGAGCCATTCCTCCATGGCGACCAGGAGGGCGCGCATCGGGCCGCCAGCGTGGAGCGGGTTGGTCGGATGGACGCAGGCCGTCGCCTGTCCGATCGCGGCCCCGGCGGCAGAGAAGTGCGGCGTGTTGGCGACGAGATAGACCCGCACGTTCTCCGGCATCGCGATCGGATTGCCGGCACCGTCCGCGACCACGAGGGAGGCGCGCGAGTTGTAGACCTCGAGCTCGGTGTCCGAATGGAAGATCTTCGGGCAGTTGCCGGCGGCAAGACAGGTCTTGAGGATGCCGTCCGTCTTGCCGGTCACCGGATCGGTCGTGACCGGATAGGTGAACGGGAACTGGTCGCCCGGATACCAGTGCGAGCCGTGCTGGCCGACGCTGCGCCCAGGCTGGGCGAAGCGGTCGTTGAACCAGCCGCGCTTGCCGCCGGCGATGTGCGGCATCAGCCCCTCGAAGACGACGCGGCCGGTCTCGTCCTCGTTGAAGCCGTCGCGCAGGAAGTCGCGCAGGTAGCGTCCGCTCTGCGACAGGCCGAAACCGATTGCGCGCCGGACGTTGTACCCGGCGAGCGGGTTCGCCTGGCCGCGCATGTCGGCCTTCTCGTAGCGCAGAAAGGCGACGACATCGCGTGGCACCGCGAGCCCGATGCCCGTCGGTTCCGGCTCGTTCGCGGTGTAGGCCAGTTCATAGATGGCGCCGGCATCGAAGCCCGCCGGCCGCCGGATCTCGATTGTCTTCGCGTCCTTGAAGCTGAATTTCAGGTCGGCCGGAATCTGCCGCGCATCCATTGTCTGCGCGCGTACGGTGAGCGTCGCCTGCGACGGATCAGGCGTCGCCGCGGGATAAGTCAGCGTCGCCGTACGCGGGCTGTTCGCGTCGTTGAATACGAACTCCTCGACCGCGCGGCCGGAGATGCCGGGGATTGTCGGCAAAGCCAGGCGCATCTCGGCGGTACCCGGCGTTATCTCCGACTGCCATCCGGCCCACACTACGGTGTAGCCCTGCGTCATCAGGAAGCCGTTGCCGATCGAGGTCACGTCGCCCAAATCGTCCTTCCCCGGCCCGTCATTGAAGAGGACGAGGCCGAGCCGCCGGCCGCGGTTGACAACCTCGAAGAACAGCGTGCCGTTGCCCCTCGCCGCGATGGTGGGCCGCAGGATCTCGATGTCGGCGACGGCCTCGACCTGGCCGACCGCGTTCCTGGGTGCGAGCGCGATATCGACGATTCCTTTGTTCAGCCGGTGCGCCGGATCGATTCCGAGCGTCGCCCGGGCGACGATCCGGTCGTAGGTACCGACCCCTCCGAAGACCTTGCCACCGAAAGCCGGCGATTCGACCTTCAGAATCTTCATCTCCAGCACCTTCGCCGAGGTCGGCAGGGCGAGCGCGAGGAGGGCGAGCGCAAGGATGGAACGCAATGCGGCGATCATAGGGTTCTCCTGGACGAATTTTTTTAATTGTAAACCTCAACGCAGGCAGCATCCTCGATGCGTCTCGAGCGCTCCTCTAGGAGCGCGGCTTCAGCCGTTCTCGGAAATTGACTTTTCAGGATCTTGGGGTCGTGTCGAGGGCTTCGATCCTCGCCTTTTGCCACCACAACATGGCCACGCCCGGCAGCGCGATCAGGAAAGTGACGAAGAAGAACTGCGCCCAGCCCAGATCGGTCGCCATGTACCCGGCCGCCGGGCCGACGTAGACGCGCCCCACCGCCGAAAGGGCCGAGAGCAGCGCGTACTGCGTGGCCGAGAAGCGCCGGTCGCACATCGCCATGAGCAGGGCGACGAACGCGGCGGTGCCCATGCCGCCGCACAGATTTTCGGCGGCAACCGCGGCGATCATCAGCGGGTAGCTCTTGCCCACGATCGCCACCGCCATGAAACCAAGGTTGGTGACGGCCTGCAGAATGCCGAACAGCATGAGCGACCGGTAGAGCCGCAATTGCGCCATGAGCGCGCCCCCCACAAGCGCGCCCAGGATCGTCGCAATAAGGCCAAGAGTCTTGTTGATCGCGCCGACGTCCGTTACCGAAAAACCGGCACCCCGGATCAGAAAGGCCGTCGTGAGGCTGCCGGCGAAAGCATCGCCAAGCTTGTAGAGCACGACCAGCGCGAGCAGCAGCCATGCGCCGTTGCGCGAGAAATACTCCGCGAGCGGTTCCTTTACCGCTGCCGCAAGCGTGCGCGGCGGGGTGCCCACGGCCTGCGGCTCGAGCGAATTCCAGGTCGCGATCACGCCCACAGCCATCAGGCCGGCCATGAGCCAATAAGTCGACTGCCAACCGAGGACGCTGTCGGCAAGCACCAGCGCAAGGCCGCCCGAGACCAGCATCGCGATGCGATACCCGAACACCGAGACCGCCGCACCCGCGCCACGCTCTTGGGCGCCGAGGGTGTCGGTGCGAAACGCGTCGAAGACCACATCCTGAGAGGCCGAGAGGAACGCCACCAGCAGCGCCAGCCCGGCGAGCAGCCAGGGCGAATCCTTTGGCGACAGCGTGCCCATGAACGCGATCGCCGCGGCAAGCGAGACCTGGGTGACGAGCAGCCAGCCGCGCCGGCGGCCCAGGAACGGCAGCGCATAGCGATCCATCAGCGGCGCCCACAGGAACTTGTACGTATAAGGCTGGCCCACGAGCGCAAACCAGCCGATGGTCTTGAGGTCGACGCCCTCGACCGTAAGCCAGGCCTGCAGCGTCCCGGCGGTCAGCGCCAGCGGCAGCCCCGAGGAGAACCCGAGCAGGAGGAGGAGGAGGATCTTCCGGCTGCGGAAGACGAGGAGGGTGTCCGCAAGGGCCATGGGTGCGACCGATTCTAACCGCGCCGGCAACGCGCGACAGTGCGTCCCACCACCTTCGGACCAGGCGCCTCGTATTGCTTACGGCGCCAAAACTCGGTAGCCTAGGGTTTCATTGCGCGGCGCATCAATCAGACGCAAATTCCCTGTCCCACTAGAGCCACGAAGGCACCCTCATGACTGCAGATAGCCAAGTATCCAAAGACAAGCTGATCGCCGATCTCAAAGTGCTCATCGGTGACACCGAAGAACTGCTCAGGGCCACGACCGGCCAGGCGGGCGAAAAAATCGCCATTGCGCGCGAGCGCATCCAGGCCTCGCTCGCGGTCTACAAGGACCGGCTCATCGACGCCGAGCGCGCAATGATGGAGCGGACCAAGGAAGCGGCCCGCGCCACCGACGAGTACGTACACGAGCATCCGTGGCAGGCCGTGGGCGCCGCGGCCGGCATCGGCTTCCTGCTTGGCATGCTCATCGCCCGCCGCTAGTCTTTTCAGCGCGCGTGACAGTAGCGATGGCCATATTCGGCGGCCCGCCGCGGGATGGGGTGGGGGCGTCCGCATCTTCGTCATCGGTGCGCTCGGGCTTGCGCACACTGCTGGCCTTTGCCGAGACCCGCGCAAGGCTGGCCGCCAACGAGTTCGAAGAGCAGGTCCTGCGAGTCCTCGAGCTCGTGGTGTGGGCGGCCGCAGCCCTGCTGTTGTTTGCCATCGGCCTCACCTTCATCGCGCTGTTTGTCGTGCTCCTGTTCTGGGATTCGAATCGCCTGCTCGCGGCGGGTCTGGTGGCTGCGTCCTTCGTTGCGGGCGGAACTGCCAGCGTGCTGATGGTGCGCGCAGGGCTCGCCTCGCGGCCGAAATTCCTTGCTGCGACGCTGGCCGAGCTGCAAAAGGATCGCGAAAAAATGGGCACGTCGTGATCCGCGAAAATCTCCTCGCCCTGCGCGAACGGCGCGCGGTACTGGTAGCCCAAGCCGGCGAGCAGCGCACCGACCTGAACGCAGTCGTTGCCCGCGTCGAGCGCGCTGCAGTCTGGTACGACCGCGCAATGGCGATCGGGCGCAAGGTGCGCGAGCATTCCTTGTGGGTGGCCGCCGGCGCGGCGCTGCTGATGGCGGCGCGGCCGCGCAAGGCACTCAAGCTGATTGCGACCGGCTTTTCGCTGTGGCGCGTGTGGCGCCGGCTGAGCGCCGTGCTCGACCGGTTTGCCCCTCCGCAGCCCGTAGCGCGACGCGCGCATTAAGGACCGCGAATGCCATTTCCGCCGAAAGTCGTACGCAGCGCCTGGGACCTGGCCGAACGCGAGCGCAAGGCTCTGCTCGCCGAAATGGTCCAGGTGAGCGGCCTCATGCCGCTGCTCATGAAGCCGCGCAACAAGATGAAATGGAGCGACGCCGACCTGCGCGAGCTCCAGGTTCACCTCAGGCGCCTGAGCAAGCTCTCGCCCTATATCATTGTGTTCATAATGCCGGGCGGATTCGCCATGCTGCCCGTGCTGGCCTGGTGGCTCGATCGCCGCCGGCAACGCAGTCGCATGCCACCACCCGCAGGCAACCTCCCACCGGGGGCCACCGCGCAAACGCGCGTTCAATAAGCCCGCAGTCTGTAATCCCGCAGCCCCGCGCCTACATCTTCCAGTCGTAATCGATCGTAAGCGGGGCGTGATCGGAAAAGCGCCGCGTCTTGTAGATCGACTCTTTCAGGGCCGTTTTGGCCAACCCCGCGGTGGCG
>JANMXB010000157.1:0-4139 GCA_031380765.1 Pseudomonadota bacterium
GCACTATGCAGTCTTCGCGCCGAGCGACCACGACCTCTTGATCGTGGCAAGCGACACCCCGCTCGCGCTGCCGCTCACCGCCAAGGCGTTCGAGCATCCGGGCCTCGCGCGCGAGTTCTTCAAAGTGCACGTGTTGTCGGAAGGCGACCTCGACGCGCGCTACCTCGGCAGCCGCGCAACGCTCGAGCCGCTGTTTCTCACTTACGCAATGCGCCCGAATTCGGACTACTACCCCGTGCTCGACCTGAATGCGGCGCGCAACCGGTTTACCGAAAAGAGCGCCGTCGACGTGGTGGGTCTCGCGAACCTGCCGGTGCCGGTGCTCGAGATGCTGGAGCCGCGCCGCGGCCACCGCCCGGTCAACCCGGCCTTCGACGGCGCGGCGGAGTTCGAACGGGTCGAAAACGCGCGCGTGGCGACCTATATCCGCGACTACCTCGTGTCCGACAAGCCGCCCGGGCCGCGCGGAACGTCCTCGCAGCTGCAGAAGGATCTCGAGGTCGTGAAGCTGCGCCTGCTCGAGTGCCGCAGCGCGCGCGAAGAGGACGTCTGGCTGCATTCGCTGTGGCGCCTGGCCGCGAACCTGAACGCGTCGCTGCCCGCCGAGCAGGCCGCAATGGTCTGGAAGCGCGTGACCGACGCGCCGTGCTTTGCCGGGCTGGACAAATTCCAGCGCCAATGGATCGGCCTGTTTCGTGCGGTGGGCGCGAGGGACGCCGTGAACATGGCCGAGCTGGCGGGACAACTCCTCGCCGGCACCTATTCGATCAATGCCGAGAGCCGCGAGTACCTGTGGATGGCGGGCCTCGCCGGCTATCTCGCCGCCGGCGACAAGGCCGGGGCGCTGCGCCTGTGGGAACTCCATGCCGCCGGGCTGGCGAAAAGTGCGCCAAAGGCTGCGTTTCGCCTGCTGCGCTGTCACGCGCAGTCCGGAGAGGCCGCCGCGCGGGCGGCAGGCTGCGCGGCGGAATTTGCCGAGTTCTCCCGGCGATAGTTTCCTGTTTTGAGCTAGGCGAAACGGCGCGGGATTTGCGCCTTTGCCGCGTGCAACTGCGACTCCAGTTCGTGGATGCGCTCGACCAAGGATAGCGCCAGCGCCAGCGCGTTTGCATCGAGCTCGAAATCGTTGCGCAGGCGCCCCACGGCGCGCATCGTCACCACACAGCGCGCGCTGAAGGTCCACTGGACGCGGGAGGGCCCGGCTGGCGCAAGGGCTCCGCACTCGACAAGCTCGCACACCATGTCTTCCGGAAGGCCGGAAAGCGCCGCAAGCTCGCCCAGGGTGACTTCCGCAGGCTCGATCATCCATGCCGTTTCCGCCGCTTCGGCGGCCGGGTCATTTGCCATCGGGAACCTCCGTGCCGAAATGACTGCGCGGATCGAATTTCGAATTCGCCGCGAGCTCCTTGAACAGTTCCCGCTCGCGCTCGGTCAGGCTCGGAGGGACGACGATTTGCGCAATCGCAAATAGATCGCCCGCCTCGCCCTGCGGCCGCGGCAGTCCGCGCCTTGCCAGCCGCAGCTTCTGGCCAGCGAGCGTGTCGGGCGGAATCTTGAGATGGACCGGGCCGGCCAGCGTGGGTACCGCCACCGTGGCGCCGAGCGCTGCCTCCCAGGGGGCGAGTGGCAGGTCGATGTAGAGGTCGTGCCCCGCGGGCCGGAAAAGCTTGTGGGCAAGCAGCTCGATATTGAGGTACAGATCGCCGTCGCGCCCGCCGTTGAAACCTTTGCCGCCCTTGCCGCGCAGGCGCAAGCGCTGCCCGTGCGTGGCGCCCTGCGGAATGCGCGCCTTGAAATTGCGCGCCACGCGATGCAGGCGGCCGCTCTCGTCGTATTCGGGAACGCTCAGGTTGAGGTCGACCAGCGTGCCCCGCGCCGCGTCCTCGAGCGCAATCCGCGCGGTCACTTCATAGTCCTCGCCGGGCATCGCCATGCGTGCGCCCTGCGCCCGCGCGCCCGCGCCGCCGCGCCCGCCCAGGCCGGCAAAAAGATCCGCCAGGTCGATGTCCTCGAAATTGAAATTCGCGCCGCCGCCCTGGGCGCCCCAGTCCGGCGGCGGCTGGAAATTCTCGCCCGGCGAGTGGCGACCCAGCCGGTCGTAGGCGGCGCGTTTGTCCGGGTCCTTGAGCGTCGCGTAGGCCTCGGCGATATCCTTGAATTTCTCCTCGGCGCCGGCGGCCTTCGACACGTCGGGGTGATGCTTCTGAGCGAGCTTGCGGTAGGCTTTCTTGATGTCGGCCGCGCTTGCGTCGCGCGCCACGCCGAGGGCTGCGTAGTAATCCTTGTATTTCATGCGCGCTAGACTAGGCCGGAAGCCCGGGAATTAATGTGCCCTGGCGCACATATCGCGCCTCTACGCGCTTACGCAGCGCAGAAGCGCGGCGTTCGCCGCCTCGGGCTGCTCGTAGATCGCCCAGTGGCCCGCGTCCTCGATGATCGTGAGCGTGGAAGCAGGGTTCGCGCGCTTGAGGAGCGGCTCGACCTCCGCGAGGCGCCCGACCGTGGTGGAATCGTAGCGTCCCCAGATTCCGGCCACGGGAACCTGCACCCGCGACAACGGCTCGAGGAGCACGTCGCCGCGCGAGTACGGGCCGCTGTTGACGCGCGAGCGCCGCGCGTTCTCAGACTGGATGAAAAGCGCAAGCGCGTCGATCTTCGCTTCGCTCCACAGCATCAGAATGGCGAGGTTGTGCCGATGCGCCGCCGCGCGCTCGGCATCGCTCTTGAGATGCCGCCACGCGACGAGCGGCAGTTTCTGGTGGTGGCGCAAGCCCAGGCCGCCCGCACCGACCAGGACCAGTCGCCGTACCAGTTCGGGATGCGCCGCCGCCAGATGGCCCGCGACCAGTCCGCCGAACGAGAAACCCACCAGGTCCACCGGCCCGCCGGCGACTTTGGCAATGCCGTTGGCCACGATCTCGGCGAGCGCCTCGATGCGCGAACCCTTGGGCGGGGCCGCGGAGTCGCCGAAGCCGGGCATGTCGGGAACCCAGAGCGTGTGCGCTCGCTCGAGCACCGGGATGTTGCGGATCCAGTGCGTCCAAGATCCGGTCCCGCCGTGCAGCAGCACCAGGGCCGGCCCCGAGCCCCAGCGGCGCCAGACGAGCGAGCCGTCGCTGCAAGGCGTCGCAAACCGCTGCCCCTGTGCAGCGACGCGTTCGATGAGCGCCGCGGGGTGCGCCGGTATATTTTCCTGATATGGCATACACATTGACAGGACAGCCGCCACAGCAGCAGCCTTACGGGTTTAAATGTTCAGGTTTCCGGGCTCGTTGCGGGTTGCGCGAATGCCTCCAGCCCGCCGCGAAACTCCGCCGAGGCGAAGACCTCGGGCAGCACAGCGGCGAGCGCCTCGGGGTCGAACTCGATCCCGCTCGCCTGCAATTGCGGCACGGCCCGGCGCGCAATCGCCTGCCACTCGCCGATTGCGCGATAGGCTTCCAGCGCGTCCTCACGCGGCGTGCCCCCGAGTGAGCGCACGAGAAGGTCGGTGAAGTTCACCACCCGGAATCCGTGCTCGCGGCCCGCGGCCGCAAGCTGCGCATGGCAGCCGTGATAAAGCGATACGAGGGCATCGCAACCGGATTCGCCCACGCGGCGCAGCGTCTCTTCGCGCAGGTGCGCCTTCAGCGCGGGCGAGCGGTCCGCGCCCGACCCGCCGCAGGTGTAGCCGGCCTCGGGCAGCGTATCGACCAGGGTCAGGCCGGGAATCGCCCGCAGCAGCCGCGCCACGTTGTCGCCCAGCTGCGCCATGCCGGTGTGCACATGCAGCATCACGCGCATTTCCACGCGCGTGGTCAGCCGCGACTTAAGGTCCGCTTCGCGCTCGACCAGGTACTTGGTGATGTGGTCGAAGTCGAACGCCGTTTCCCGGTAGCCCTTGATCGTCTCGCCAAGGTGCAGTTCGCACGACGGACACCAGTTCAGCACTTTCTTGGGCTTGAACTCGCCGAAGCGCTGCAGCGTGGCGGTGGTCACCTGCCCGCCGGTCTTCAGGTCGCCCTCCCACTTGCTGTGGATGATGCCGCAGCAGGCCGAGGGCCCGCCGAGCACCTCGTAGTCCACTTCGAGCGCGTCCAGCACGTACATCGCGTTGAACAGGATGTGCGGCGTGCGGATCGCATTGCAGCCCAGGTAGA
>JANMXB010000341.1:0-2793 GCA_031380765.1 Pseudomonadota bacterium
CGGGTTGCGGCCGTGGGCGCCGGAAGGATGGGGCGCGGGATCGCGCTGGCTTTCGCCTACGCAGGCTACGACGTCGATCTCATCGACCTGAAGGCGCGCGGCGCGGCGCAATGGGAGCGTCTTTCCGACGAGGCGCGCGAAGACATGGCTTCGAGCCTCGCGATGCTGGAAGAACTCGATGCCATTCCCAAAGACGCTGCCGCCCGCCTCTTGGACAGGATCCATCTGTGTTCACATTCCGGCGCCGGGGTTCTGCTTGCGAAAGCCGATGTGGTCTTCGAATGCGTCACCGAAACGCTGGAGGCGAAGAGGGATGTGTTCGCCCGGATCTGCGCTGCAACCCGCGACGACGCAATCCTCGCCTCGACCACCTCCACGATCCTGGTGACCGACCTGATTGCCTGCGTCACCCATCCGGAGCGCTTGCTCA
The DNA here is from genome assembly GCA_031380765.1 of Pseudomonadota bacterium. Classification (GTDB taxonomy): domain Bacteria; phylum Pseudomonadota; class Gammaproteobacteria; order Burkholderiales; family SG8-39; genus SZAS-79. The sequence continues at coordinate 431 of JANMXB010000341.1, forward strand.
ACGCGCACTGGCTGAATCCGGCTTACGTCATTCCCTTGGTGGAACTAAGCGTTCATCCGGGAACCACGCCCGAAACCGTCGCCCGGCTGCGCGGCCTCATCGAAGACATCGGCAAGGTGCCTGTGGTTTGCGGACCGACGCCCGGATTCATCGTCCCGCGCCTGCAGGCGCTGATCATGAACGAGGCCGCCCGCATGGTCGAAGAAGGCGTGGCCTCTGCGGAGGAAATCGACAAGGCCACGCGCCTCGGGCTCGGCCTCCGATTTGCCGCGCTGGGCGTGATCGAGTTCATCGACTACGGCGGCAACGACATTCTCTACCACGCCTCGCGTTACCTCTCGGGGACGGTGAGCCCCGAACGTTACGCGGTGCCTGAAATCGTCCAGCGCCTCATGGACGAGGGAAACATCGGGCTGAAATCCGGCCAGGGCTTTTACGACTATCGTGATCGCGATGCGAAAGCGTACCGCAAGGACGTGTTGCAGCGCACGCTCGGCATGTTGCGGCACGCGGGGCTGCAGAGGCCGCCGCGCTGATCACCGGCTAACACCGGCTGGCGATTTTCATGCGCTCCTTCGAGGATCGCCCTCGCTGCACCGCCTTTTTTGCATCCTCAACGCGCTTCAGGGCCGGCGCAGGGCGTGCATTGAACGCCTCGTCGCCCTGTGACAGCGACCGGTAGAGGTCGATGTGGCTCTCGTAGGCATTGGCGCCCCAGGCTGACGCGCAGGTCGAGGCCGCCGTAAGGGCCAGAAAGAGCGTGAGCACGGATTTGTTCATGGGCGAGGTATCCGGGTCGTCCGGAGCCTTGTGTATTACGAGACCTCAAGATAGTTCCACGACTTCGCGCTGTCTGTCGTCAAATTGTCATTCGTGCGTCAGGCATCCCACCCTGGCGCTCAATGCATGCGTTTCCTGCTCAGGTGTTCGCGCACCTTTTCTTCGGAGGGGCCGACGACGTCGATCGCCTCCTTCAACATCTCGGCGTCCGCGTGCAACAGGTCCATCCAATAGAGAAGGTGGTCGACATCGCTGGTGTCGATCCATCCTTTTGCTGTCGCTCCATAGAATTCCTGGTAGGCAATCACGGCGGCCTCCTTTGAGTTGTGCCGAGCATGAGCCATCGAGCGTTTCGAGTCCGTCTGTTTACGCACCGTGGCGATCGAGCTCTCCTCACGCGGGTAAGAGAGCGCCGACATTGGTCGCCGCTAAAAGTCGACTCTGACCCCACTTCTGACGGGGGGTATGCCGGAATCGACAACGAATCGTGTGAAAATACACGCGCCAGCGCGAGTTGTGTCCATTTGTAAGCGGAGACTTACGCCGGGAAACCTCCTCCGCCTACATACGTGGCCCGCCGTGAGGACTATCGTCAAAGCACGAAAAACGCATCGACTTTCAGAGGCTGCGCAATGAACGTTCAGAGCAGGGTCTGTTCAGACTGCCGCCGGTTGCTCGACGGCGCCCGAACTTTGGCTCACGAATACCTGCTGGAGACCGACACCGTCGGCCGCTCCTATCAATGCCTGATTTGCGACGCGCATCTGATCTGCCAGCGCAGTGCCAAGGCGACGTATTGGATGGCGACTCCGGCTCCGCTGCCGGAGCTGGAAACCGACCCGGTGCACCGCGCGGGCCATTCCCGACCGCCCTCGGCTCACAAGCCCGACCGGCGGGCTCATCGCTACGGCTGACACTCCGGCAGGGCCAGCAGAGTGGAAGGGCCGTCGTTATCGGCGGGCGTCGGCTTCGATCTCGTTGAGCGAGCGTGTACAACTTAAAGACCTTTCTCAGTAGGACTTCGGCCCGAGCGCCTGTAGGAAAATAACCTACAACATGAAAGTCCGGCGTTGCCTCCACACAAAAACGTACCGGTATCAGCATAAATTCGCCCGGAGAATCGCACCGCGACTGGGTTTCAAGAAATGGATCTTCTGAATTTACGCGGGAATTAGCGCTTGAAACGGACTCGAATGGTCCCACGTGCCTATGAGGGGCCGTTGGAGGTGGATCGCTGTGGCAATGGTAACGGCGCCCAAGCGGCGTATTCTGGTGGCGGAGGACGATGAGGATGCCGGGCTCACCCTCCGGATGCTGCTTGAGTCGCTGGGCTACGAAGCCCACCTTGTCCGTGACGGCGAATCCGCGGTGCGTGAGGCCATCCGCCTGAGCCCCGACGTCGTGATCCTCGACATCGGCATGCCGCTTCTCAGCGGATACGACGCAGCGCATCTGATCCGCAAATCGACGCCGGGAAGCAAGATTCTGATCGTCGCCCTCAGCGGGTGGGCGCGGGCCCAGGACGTCGAACGCTCGAGCGCCGCGGGAATGGACTATCACCTGGTCAAACCGCTCGACCTGGC
>JANMXB010000378.1:0-19903 GCA_031380765.1 Pseudomonadota bacterium
CCGCTGGTATCGAACGGTGCACTGATCGCGCCGTCGAAATCGGAGCCGAGGCCCACGTGCTCCACGCCGGCAATGCCAACGGCGTATTTGATTGCCTTGGCGATCGCGGTGGCGTCCGTTCCGCAGACCGCCGTCTGCCAATACCCGATGCCTATCACACCGCCGGTGGCTGCTATCCCCTTGAGTTGGGCGTCGCTCAGGTTGCGCGCGTTGTTGCAGGTGCCCTTGACGCCGGTGTGTGAAACGACGACCGGGCGCGTTGCCATGGCGAGCACATCGTCGATCGTCTTAGGAGACGAATGAGCAAGGTCGACCAGGATCTTTTTGGCTTCCATCCGCTTGATGACTTCGCGGCCGGTCTGCGTCAGGCCGCCTTTGTTCACTCCATGCGCGGACCCTGAAATGTCATTGTCGAAGAAATGCGCCGGGCCCATCATCCGGAATCCAGCGTTGTACAGCGGGTCGATGTTGGCCGGATTGCCTTCCAGCACCTGTGCGCCTTCGATCCCGAGAACGCCCGCGGTGATCGCGGGCTCCTTCTGCCGCCGCACCAGGTAGGCGGCGAGGCCAGCCGCGTTTTCGATGACGGTGAGGCGACCACCGGACGCCGCGGCAAAGTCGTGCAACTTTCTCGATTGATATAGCGCGCGCTCCTTGAGGCTGCGCCAGGTCGATACCGGCCAGAGGCCGACCACGGCAAGGGGCGTAATGTTGTCCGTGGTGTCGTCGTTCGACTCGATGTTCAGGTTGCGCGGCGACTTGCTGACGATGGTGAAGGCCTGCAGGGCGACATTGCCGTCAATCAGGCGCGGGACGTCGACCTGCCCACGCGTGCCCCGCTGGTTGAGGTCGCGCCCCCAGAGCAGCGAGTCGGCGTGCATATCGGCGACCAACAGGCGCTTGTGGAGCGCCGTGGCTTCGGGTGATGCCTGATACGGGGGCGGGTTGAGGACAGGGTTCCTGCTCCTCTCCGTATCCGCAGGGACATACAGGCAGACGCCGACGATCGCAACCATAATGAGGGCGAGCACGGCGAACAGCGCTTTTTTCACGGTTTTCCCGAGGTCCCGAACGCCCCGCGGTAGCGCGCGGGCTTGATGCCGGGCCGCGCCAGCTACCGGGCGGGCGGGACGGGCTTGGGCTTCTTGGGTTTCTTCTCTTCCCTGCGCTGGCGGTCACGGTTGCCCATTTGGATTTCCTCTTTGGCGATTTTGGAGATATTAACCCGAGTCAGGCTTTCAGCTCGACCAGCACTTCATGATATCGATGGTCGTCGACATTCCTCGCCGCGTGCGTATCGCCGCCTTTGCGAAAGTAGACTTCGCCGGCATTCAAAGTCACTCGAGTGTTGCCTGTGGCGCGGGAAACCTCGAGAGTGCCGCCTTCGATCGGATAGAAGAAGTAGTCGAGGTCGTGACGGTGCGTCTCGACGCTTTCGCCGGGCTGCAACGTGAATTCCCACACTCGGACGCGCTCGTTCTCGAAAATCAGCTTGGTTCCGACCTCGGGCATGGTGGTGTCCTCTCCGCTTCGGTTTGTAGTGCGATTACACAACAGGATTGTCCGTATAACCGCCCCAGGCCTGTCATCCTGGATACAAAACATCGACTTTTCTACATTGCCTGGAGTACGGCAATGACCGCCGCAGTCACATCGGCCGTGCGCGCCGTCCCGCCGAGGTCCGGGGTGAAAACCTTTTTCGCGGTGACCTTTTCAATCGCCGCCATCAATCGCGCTGCCGCCTTCGGTTCCCCCAGGTGCTCCAGCATCATCGATGCGGTCCAGAACGTCGCGATCGGGTTGGCCACGCCCTTGCCGGTGATGTCGAACGCGGAGCCGTGAATGGGCTCGAACATCGAAGGAAAGGTCCGCTCGGGGTTCAGGTTGGCTGTTGGCGCAATGCCAAGCGACCCGGACAAAGCCGCGGCGAGGTCCGAAAGGATGTCCGCGTGCAGGTTGCTCGCGACGATGGTGTCGAGGGTGGCGGGTTTCAGCGTCATCGAAGTGGTGACCGCGTCGACGAGCTGCCGGTCGGTGCGCACGTCGGGAAAATCCTTCGCCACCTCGTAGAAGATTTCGTCCCACAGCACCATGCCGTGGCGCTGCGCATTCGATTTGGTCACCAGGGTGAGGTGCTTGCGCGGCCGTTTCTTCGCGAGCTCGAAAGCGAACCGGTGGATGCGCTCGACGCCCTTGCGCGTGAACACCGAAGTCTCCGTTGCGACTTCGTCCGGCAGCCCCTTGTGCACACGGCCGCCGGAGCCCGAATACTCGCCCTCGGTGTTCTCGCGAATGATGACCCAGTCGATCTCATGGCCCTTGATGAGCGGGCTGGTGATGCCGGGCAGCACCCGTGCCGGCCTCACATTGGCGTACTGGTCGAAGCCCTGGCAGATCGGCAGCCGCAGGCCCCACAGCGAAATATGGTCGGGCACTTTGGGCGAGCCCACCGCGCCGAAAAAGATCGCGTCGAATTTCTTGAGGACTTCGAGCGGATTGTCCGGCATGTACGCGCCGGTCTCGAGGAAGCGCTCCGACCCCCAGTCGAACGGCGTGAACTCGAGCCCGAAGCCGCCATCCTTTTTCGCCAGCTCGCGCAAAACCTTCTCGCCCTCGGCGATGACTTCGATGCCGATGCCATCGCCCGGGATCGAGGCGATGCGGTACGTTTTCACGCCGCCTTGCGGGACGACTCGGCACGCACGGCCTCGGCCACGGCCGCGCCGACTTCCGCAGTGCTCGCCTTGCCGCCCATGTCGGGGGTGCGCGGGCCGTCGACGATGACAGCCTCGATGCCGCGGATCACCGCCGCGGCCGCATCGGCGTGGCCGAGATGGTCGAGCATCATCGCGCCGGCCCAGACCTGGCCGATCGGATTGGCGATTTTCTTGCCCGCGATGTCGGGTGCCGAGCCGTGCACGGGCTCGAAGATCGACGGAAACAGGCGCTCCGGGTTGATGTTGCCCGAAGGCGCGATGCCGATCGTGCCGGCGGTGGCCGGGCCGATGTCCGAGAGGATGTCGCCGAACAGGTTCGAGCCGACGATCACGTCGAAGCGGTCGGGGTTCAGCACCATCTGGATCGTCAGCCCGTCGACGTGGTACTGGTCGGCGCGGATGCCCGGATACTGCTTTTTCATTTCCGCGAAACGCTCATCCCAGTACGGCATGGTGATCGTGATGCCGTTGGATTTGGTACACGAAGTCAAATGCTGCTTTGGGCGTTTTTTGGCCAGCTCGAACGCGTACTTGAGGATGCGGTCCACGCCTTTGCGCGTGAAGGTGGACGTCTGCTGCACGACTTCGCGGTCGGTGCCTTCGAACAAGCGTCCCCCGACGGTCGAATACTCGCCTTCGGTGTTCTCGCGCACGACGTAATAGTCGATGTCGCCGGGTTCGCGGCCGGCGAGCGGGCAGGGCAGGCCTTTGAACAAGCGCACCGGGCGCAGGTTTACGTAAAGGTCGAACCAGCGGCGGAAATTGATCAGGAGGCCCCACGCCGAGACGTGATCGGGGACGATCGCCGGATTGCCCACCGCGCCGAAGTAGATCGCATCGAAGTTTTTGAGGGTCTCCGGCGCGTCTTCCGGGCACATGCGGCCGTGCTCCTTGTACCAGTCGCAGCTCCAGGGAAATTCCTCGAACTTGAAGCCCACGCCATACTTCGCGCCCGCGGCTTCGAGTACCCGAACGCCCTCGGGCATGACTTCCCTGCCTATGCCGTCGCCGGCGATGACTGCGATCCTGTGCTCGGCCATTTCGCGCCTCCATTTTCCCGAAGGCGGCAATGATAGCCGATAGAATGTGGCATGAGATTGGCCGAACGATTTGGGAAGCGTGAACTTCGCCGCAGGATTTTGGCAGCGTGAACTTCGCCGCTATAGAAACCGCGACCGAATGGTGCTCGGTCGCCCTGTGGGCCGACGGCGAAATCGTGTCGCTCGAGCGCAGGGCGGGCAACCGCCATGGCGAATTCGTGCTCCCGATGCTGGAAAAGCTTTTCGAGCGCACGCACCTGCGCGTGGACAACCTCGATGCAATCGCCTTCGGCGCCGGTCCCGGTGCATTTACCGGGGTGCGGATCGCGTGCGGCGTGGCGCAGGGCCTTGCTTTCGCGCGCGGGTTGCCGGTGATCGGCGTGTCGACGCTCGAAGCGACGGCGGAGGAAAGCGGTGCGACGCGCGCGCTGGTCGCGCTCGATGCGCGCATGCACGAAGTGTATTATGCGGCGTTCGAAAAAAGCGCCGGCGCATGGCGGGTTGTATTGCCGGCGGTTTGCGTGGCGCCGGACGAGGTCGCCGTGCCGCCCGGCGACGGATGGCTCGGATGCGGCAGCGGATTCTCGGCTTATCGGGAGAGAATCGAACCGAGGTTGCGCGGTGTGCTGGCGCGCAGCGCGCCTGATGTGCGCCCCAGCGCGCTCGCGGTGGCCAGGCTGGCGGCTCCGCGGCTTGCGGCAGGCGAGGGCGTGGACGCGGCGCTGGCGACACCGCATTACGTGCGGGACAAGGTCGCACTGACAACGGCGGAGCGGGAGACAAGACAATGAGCGCGGTGCTCAAGGACCAGCCCGGTTTCGGGACGATGGGCACGGCCGATCTCGACGCAGTGATCGCCATCGAGCGCGCGGTGTACAGCCATCCGTGGACCCGCGGCAACTTCCTCGATTCGCTCAATGCGGGTTACCACTGCCGGATTTACCGCATCGGCGCGGATTTGGCCGGCTACTTCATCCTGATCGTCGCGGTGGGTGAAGCGCATCTGCTCAACCTGAGCGTGTCGGCGGCTCATCAACGCCAGGGTACCGGCTCGGCGTTGCTGCGCGAAGCGATGCGCATAGCGCGGGAAAAGAAGGCGCATCATATTTTTCTCGAAGTCCGCCCCAGCAACGCCGCGGCGCTTGCGCTTTATTCCGCGTTCAGCTTCAAGCGCATCGCGGCGCGGCGCGGATACTATCCGGCGCACGACGGCCGCGAGGATGCGCTCGTGCTGACGCTCGACTTATGACGACACGCCGAGATTCGATCCTGCGCGAAATGGGATTCTCGCCAATATGGAAGGCCAGGAGAACAGGGGACGCGCCCTCGTCAAGTGAAGATGCACCGAGTACCCCGTCGGTAGCGAGGGAGGCGCGGATCGCGAAGATGGACTGGCCGGAACTCAAGGCCGCGGTGCCAGCGTGCACGGCCTGTGCGTTGCACAAGTCGCGTACCCAGACCGTGTTCGGGGTAGGCGACGAAAAAGCCGGCTGGCTGCTGGTGGGCGAGGCGCCCGGTGCCGAAGAAGACCAGAAAGGCGAGCCCTTCGTCGGGCAGGCGGGCCGGCTGCTCGATGCGATGCTCGCCGCGATCGACCTCGCGCGCGGGACCAATGTCTATATCGCCAACGTGCTCAAATGCCGGCCGCCGGCCAACCGCAACCCCGATGCTGCCGAAGTTGCGCAATGCTCGCCTCACCTGCGGCGGCAGATCGAACTGATTCGCCCAAGGCTCATCCTGGCGATGGGAAGGTTTGCGGTGCAGACCCTGCTCGGCACCGAAGCCTCGATTGCGAGCCTGCGCGGCAGGCTGCATGCCTATCACGGCGTCCCGCTGATTGTCACGTACCATCCGGCCTACCTGCTCAGAACGTTGCCGGACAAGGCAAAGGCCTGGCAGGACCTGGTTTTCGCGCGGCGCACTTTCGAGGGCTTGCAAGCCAAAGACCCTGCCCCCATGTAGCGTTGCCCGTACCCCCCAATAATTCGGAGCACAAGATGCGCAAACTGTTCCTCGCCGTGCTGGCTACGCTGACCCTGGCGGGCTGCGGCTACAACGAGTTCCAGCGTCTCGACGAAGCCGTCACCGCCGCCTGGTCGGAGGTCGTGAACAACTACCAGCGCCGGGCGGACCTGATTCCGAACCTGGTGGCGACCGTAAAAGGGGCAGCCGACTTCGAGAAAGGCACGCTCGAAGCCGTGGTCAACGCCCGCGCCTCCGTCGGCCAGCTGAAGGTCACGCCGGAAATGCTGAACGATCCGGCCGCGTTCGCCAACTTCGAAAAGGCCCAAGCCGCCCTCTCCAGCGCGCTCTCGCGGCTCCTCGCCGTCGCCGAAGCCTATCCGCAGCTCAAGGCCACCGAGGCGTTTCGCGATCTTATGTCACAGCTCGAAGGCGCGGAAAACCGCATCACCGTCGCGCGCGGCCGCTATATCAAGACGGTGGAGGCGTACAACGTTTCGGTGCGCTCGTTCCCGAACAACCTCACCGCGATGATCTTCGGCTACAAGCCCAAGCCCAATTTCACCGTGGCCAACGAGAAGGAAATTTCGGTGGCGCCCAAGGTCGACTTCGGCAAATCCGCGCCCTCTCCCGCGCCGGCTCCGGCCAAGTAACCGATGCTCAAACGCCGGCTCGCGGCGCTGGCGGCGGTACTCTGCGGCCTTGCGTTTGTCGCGCCGGCGCATGCCGACGCCGCGATTCCCGCGCTCAAGAGCCGGGTCACCGATCTTACGGGCACGCTGACCGCGGAGCAAAAGAACACGCTCGAGCAGCGCCTCGCGGCTTTCGAGTCCGCCAAAGGCAGCCAGATTGCGGTGCTCGTGCTGCCCTCCACCAAGCCCGAGGAGATCGAGCAGTTTTCGATCCGCGTGGCCGAAGCGTGGAAGATCGGGCGTAAAGGCACCGACGACGGCCTGATCCTTGTGGTCGCCAAAGACGACCGGCGCCTGCGCATCGAAGTCGGGTACGGCCTCGAGGGCGCGATCCCCGACGCAGTGGCCAAACGCGTGATCAGCGAGACGATCACGCCGCGCTTCAAGGCCGGCGATTTCTACGGCGGCATTTCCGCCGGCGTGGACCAGCTGATCAAGCTCGTCGAGGGCGAGAAGCTGCCGCCGCCTTCGGCCTCCGCGTCCTCAAGCGGGCACGCATCCGAAGGGCGCGATCCTTTCGAATATCTCATTCCCGGATTCTTCTTCATCCTGATCGTCGGCGCGGCATTGCGCACATTCCTGGGACGATTTCCGGGCGCCATTGCCACCGGCGTTGCAGCCGGTGTGGCGGGCTGGGTGATGTTCAGCATCGGCATCGCCGGAATCGCCGCGATCATCGCTTTCCTGTTCACGCTCATGAACAGCGGACGCTGGGGTTCGGGCGTGGGCGGGTTTTCGTCCGGCGGGAGCAGCGGCGGCTCCTCGAGCTGGAGCGGCGGAGGAGGCAGTTTCGGCGGGGGCGGCTCCTCGGGGAGCTGGTAACGGCGATGCGCTGGATCAAACACCTGTTCCTGGACGATCTGGCGGTGCGGCGCGCCTTTGCGCGCGCGGCGCTCGGGGCAATCGAGCGGTCGATCGCGGCGCAGGAGCAACGCCATCGCGGGGAACTGCGCTTCGTGGTCGAGGGGGGCCTGCCCGTGCTTGCCTTGTTCTCCGGACGCACAGCGCGGGAGCGCGCAATCGAAGTTTTCAGCCGCTTGCGCATTTGGGATACCGAAGACAACGCGGGGGTGCTGGTCTATCTCCTGCTCGCCGACCGGCGCGTCGAGATCGTTGCCGATCGTGGAATCCATGCCAGGGTAGGCACTGCAGCCTGGGATGCAATTTGCGGCGAAATGCAGACCGCGTTCGCCGCCGGGCGTTTCGAAGCCGGCGCGATTCTCGGCATCGAAGCCATCAGCGACCTGCTCGCCGCGCATTTCCCGCCCGGTGAAGAGAACCCGAACGAGTTGCCGGATGCGCCGGTGGTGATTTAGCGAATCCAGTTTTTAAAAACATATCTCGTTACTTTCAGAGGGCTTCTTTGTTTGCGCGATCGCCCAAACGACCAACCCTCTGAAAGTAACGAGAGCTGACCGTCTCTTTAATCGCTCAGGCATGAGCATCCGCCTGAGCGCGCACCCGCAAAAAAACTCAGTGTTTCTCCGACTTCGCTATTTCCAGCAGCCGATTAATCTCCGCCTCATGCGTCACCCGGTTCAGCGTGAACCAGCGCTGCACCAGCGCCATGGTGCCGGCGACGAAAAATCCGAACAGCACGATCACCCATGTGATCGGCACCCCGGTCCCAAGCAGCAGGGAGTAGGTCGCGATCATGACGAGAATGGATGCGTTCTCGTTGAAATTCTGCACCGCGATCGAGCGGCCGGCGCCCATGAGATTGTGGCCGCGATGCTGCAGCAGCGCGTTCATGGGCACGACAAAGAAACCTGCCAGCCCGCCGATGAGGATCATCAGCGGGATCGCGATCCAGATGCTGTGGACGAGCACCATGACCGGCACGATGAGACCCATGGCGATTCCCAACGGAATGACGCGCACCGACTGGTGCAGCTTGACGCGTGCGGATGCGATGATCGCACCCAGCGCGATGCCGAAGGCCACGACGCCCTGCAGGATCGAGGCGCGCGAGAGGTCGAACCCGAGGTTGTAGCGTGCCCATTCGATCACGATGAACTGCAGCGTGGCGCCGGCGCCCCAGAAGAGCGTGGTCACCGCGAGCGAGATCTGGCCGAGTTTGTCGGCCCACAGGCGGCGGAAGCAGATGAAGAAATCCTTCAGCGTGTCGACCGGGTTGGCGGGCAGTTTCTTGAGCGGCACGCCGGTGTTCGGCACATACAGGTTGAAGAAGGCCGCGATCGCATAGATGAAAACGATCAGCGAGACGGCCGCTTCGGCCGGCGTATCGATGCCGGTTTCGATATACGGGAGGTCCATGTTGAGCAGCAGCCCGGAGACGCGCACGTTGATGAGCACTCCGCCGAGCACGGTGCCAAGGATGATCGAAGCCACCGTCAGCCCTTCGATCCAGCCGTTGGCGATCACCAGGCGGGTGGGCGGAAGGTATTCGGTGAGGATGCCGTATTTGGCCGGCGAGTAGGCCGCCGCGCCCAGGCCCACCATCGCATAGGCGACGAGCGGATTGACGTTGAACAGCATCATGGCGCAGCCGATGATCTTGACGCTGTTGGAGACCAGCATCACCTGGCCCTTGGGCAGGCGGTCGGCGAACGCGCCGACAAAGGGCGCCAGCACCACGTACGAGATGACGAAAAAAAACTTCAGGTAAGGCGTGAGCCAGGCCGGCGAGTCCGACTGGATGAGCAGCGCGATCGCGGCGACAAGCAGCGCGTTGTCGGCCAGCGACGAGAAAAACTGCGCCGCCATGATGATGTAGAAGCCCAGGCTCATCGGGGAAGATGGGTGCCGGTCCGCCCTTGGGCGCCGCCGGTCGTTCTCCTTGGAAATTCAGGCGGGGTTTATAGCACGCCAGGATTGAAAATTTCGCTTTTTATCCAATGTGATGCAGCCATAAGATATGCTTAAACTGCGATTTATGCTTGAATAAGCACGTTAACTTCAGTCAGGTTCGTAACCGATGGCGGACAGGCGTCTCCAGGTGTTCCATGCGGTGGCGAGGCAGCTTTCCTTCACCAAGGCGGCCGAAGCGCTGTTCATGACGCAGCCTGCGGTCACCTTCCAGATCAAGCAGCTCGAAGAGCATTTCAGCACGCGTCTGTTCGACCGCGGCCACGGCCGCATCGCGCTGACCCCGGCGGGCGACATCGTGCTCGACTACGCCGATCGCATCCTCGGCCTGTCCGCGGAGCTCGACACGCGCCTCAAGGAGATGACCGGCCAGGTCGCCGGCGCGCTCCTCATCGGGGCCAGCATGACGAGTGCGGAGTTCCTGCTGCCGCAGGTCCTGGGCGAATTTCGCGCGCGCCACCCCAAAGTGCTGCCGCGGCTGATCGTGGCCAACTCCGAGACCGTCGAGAGCCGCGTCGCCGAGCACACGCTGGACGTGGGCTTCATCGAGGCGCCTTCGCACCTGCCGGGCCTGGTGTCGGATTTCTGCGCGGACGACGAGCTGCAGGTCCTGTGCGCTCCCACGCATCCGCTGGCAACGCTTTCTTCGGTCACGCCCAGGCAGCTGCTCAAACATTTCTTCATCAGCCGCGAGCCCGGCTCCGGCACTCGCGAGGTCACGGACCACTATTTCCAGAACGCGGGCATCCAGCCGGAAAGCCTGGATACGGTCATGGAGCTGGGCAGTCCGGAGGCGATCAAGGGCCTGGTGAGCACGGGGCTGGGGTTCGCGATCATGTCGCGTGCCACGATCGCCAAGGAAATCAAGCTCGGGCAGCTCGCGGCGGTCCCGCTTTCCCCGCGCCTGATGCGCACCTTGTCGGTGGTTTATCCCAAGGAGAGATTCCGCTCGCGCCTGGCCGACACGTTCATCGAATTCGCCAAGGAAAGGCTGCGCGCAGGCGCGGAGCACTAAGGCCATGCCGCGTCCGATCCTCGCCACGATCAGGGCCTCGGCCCTGGCGCACAACCTTTCGGTTGCGAAGAAGTGCGCCCCGCAGTCGAAGGTCTGGGCCGTGGTCAAGGCAAACGCCTATGGCCACGGGCTGGTGGCGGCCGCGCGCGCGCTGCACGAGGCCGACGGCTACGCGATGCTGGATTTCGAGGAAGCGATCCGCCTGCGCCTGCAGGGAGTCAAAAAGCCGATCCTGCTGCTCGAGGGATTCTTCAAGGCCCAGGACGTGGCGCTGCTTGCCGAGTACGACATCACGCCGGTGGTGCACAACATCGAGCAGATCGAGATCCTCGAAAAGACCGCCCTGGCCAAGCCCATCGATGCCTACCTCAAGGTCAACAGCGGCATGAACCGCCTGGGCTTCACGGTCGACAACATCCGCATCGGCTGGAACGCGCTGCACGGCCATAAGCAGATCCGCGAAGTGACGGTGATGACCCATTTCGCCGATGCCGACGGCGCGGCGGGCGTCGCAGGCCAGCTCGAGTGGTTCAACAGCCTCACCCAGCCCATGCAGGGCCCGCGGTGCCTTGCCAATTCGGCGGCACTGCTGCGCTATCCGCAAACCCACGCCGACTGGGTGCGGCCCGGGATCATGCTGTACGGCTGCTCGCCCTTCGCGGACCAGACCGCCGACGACATAGGCGTCCAGCCGGTAATGACGCTGACCACCGAGATCATTGCGCTGCAGAACCTGCAGGCGGGCGAGCGTGTCGGCTATGGATTCGGATTCGAGGCGACCGAGGAGATGACCATCGGCGTCATCGCGTGCGGGTACGCCGACGGTTATCCCCGCGCAGCGCCCTCCGGCACCCCCGTGCTGGTGGGCGGCGAGCGCACGCGCACAGTGGGCCGCGTATCGATGGACATGATCTGCGTGGACATCACCGCGCTGCCCGAGGCGTATATCGGCACGCCGGTGACGCTGTGGGGCGACGGCCTGTCCGCCGATGAAGTGGGGGCTTCGGCAGGAACGCTTTCGTACGAGCTCCTGTGCGGGCTCGCCGCGCGCGTGCCAGTGAGGGAAGTGCCCTAGTGGCCAAAGCGCGCTCGGTCTATGTCTGCACGGAATGCGGGGCGAGTGCCTTGCAGTGGTTCGGCATCTGCCCTTCGTGCGGCGCCGGAAACACGCTCCAGGAGACCGCGGCGGAAGGTAAACCCTCCACGCATCGCTATTCGGCGGTCATCGGGAGCGCGGCAACCGTCGCCAAGCCGCTGCGGCTGAGCCGCATCGAGACGCGCGAGGTGGAGCGCCTGCCGACCGGCCTGGGCGAACTCGACCGCGTACTCGGCGGCGGCCTCGTATCCGGGCAGGTGGTGCTCATCGGCGGCGATCCGGGCATCGGCAAGTCGACGCTGTTTCTTCAGGCGCTGGCCGAAATCGCGCCGCGCCACAAAACGCTTTACGTGTCGGGCGAAGAGTCTGCCGAGCAGGTCGCCTTGCGTGCCACGCGCCTCGCGCTCGATGCCGGCGACGTCGAGCTGATCGCCGAGATCCAGCTCGAGCGGATCGCGGCGGTGCTCGAGGCGTCGAAGCCGCAGGTCGCGGTCATCGATTCGATCCAGACGCTGTATTCCGAGGCGCTGACTTCGGCGCCGGGGTCGGTTGCCCAGGTGCGCGAATGCGCCGCGCAGCTCACGCGGCACGCAAAGTCGAGCGGCACGGCGCTGATCATCATCGGGCACGTGACGAAGGAGGGCGCGATCGCGGGCCCGCGCGTGCTGGAGCATATCGTCGACACGGTCCTGTATTTCGAAGGCGACCCGCATTCGAGCTTTCGCCTGATCCGTGCGATCAAGAACCGCTTCGGCGCCGTGAACGAGCTGGGCGTGTTCGCGATGACGGACAAGGGTCTGCGCGGCGTGTCGAATCCTTCCGCGCTGTTCCTGTCGCACCATGAAAAGGACGTGGCCGGGTCCTGCGTGCTCGCGACGCTGGAGGGCACGCGGCCGCTGCTGGTCGAAATCCAGGCGCTGGTGGACTCCGCGCATGCGCCGAACCCGCGGCGATTGTCGGTGGGCCTCGAGCAGAACCGCCTCGCGATGCTGCTGGCCGTGCTTCACCGCCACGCGGGCATCGCCTGCTACGATCAGGACGTGTTCGTCAATGCGGTGGGCGGCGTGCGCATCGGCGAGCCGGCAGCCGACCTTGCGGTCATGCTCGCGATTGTCTCCTCGCTCACCGACCGCCCGATCCCGGGCAAGGTCATCGCGTTCGGAGAGGTCGGGCTGGCGGGCGAGGTGCGCCCGGCACCGCGCGGGCAGGACCGTCTCAGGGAGGCCGCCAAGCTCGGGTTCACACGCGCCATCGTTCCGAAGGCCAACCTTCCGAAGGCGAAAATCGCGGGACTGGAAGTCATCGCGGTCGAGCGCGTGGACCAGGCGGTGACCCGGCTACGCGACCTCTAAGAGGGCAATTCAATGAAATTAATTTCGGAGATTGGCTGCCAGAGCCAGTCTCTATGGTTTTTTGTGTCGATACCAGTACATTCCATACGCCATGCCTGGCGCTAAAATCGGCGCAGTCCGGGGCGACAT
The DNA here is from genome assembly GCA_031380765.1 of Pseudomonadota bacterium. Classification (GTDB taxonomy): domain Bacteria; phylum Pseudomonadota; class Gammaproteobacteria; order Burkholderiales; family SG8-39; genus SZAS-79. The sequence goes on from JANMXB010000378.1 coordinate 12,833, forward strand.
CACAACGCTCGCGGTGGATGCGATCGTCAACGCCGCGAACTCGACGCTGCTCGGCGGCGGCGGTGTGGACGGCGCAATCCATCGCGCCGCCGGTCCGGACCTGCTGAGGGAATGCCGCAAGCTGAACGGGTGCGAGCCGGGCGACGTGCGCATCACCGGGGGCTATCGGCTCCCGGCGAAACATGTCATCCACGCGGTGGGCCCGGTCTGGCGGGGCGGCACCCGGGGCGAGCCGGAGTTGCTGGCGGATTGCTACCGGAAATCCATCGTACTTGCGGCCGAACACAATCTGCGCTCCATCGCGTTTCCCTGCATCAGCACCGGCGTCTATGGCTACCCTATTGAGCCGGCAACGCGAGTCGCAATCGATGCGGTGAGGGGCGCATTGGCCGGGCACCCGGCCATGGAAGAAGTCGTGTTCTGCTGTTTCTCGGCCGCGGACCTGGCGATTTACGCAGCCGCCCTCGCCGAACTCAAGGGATCTGCGCCGCCGCCCTGACCCCGCTCAGCACCGCGGCTTCGAGCGTCGGCGGATATTCCGGGTCGGTGTAGTCGCCCGCGAGAAAGACGTTCGGGTGCGGCGTGGCGGGACCGAAACGTTTGATGTCCGGAACGCAAGTGACGGTTGCGCGCTTCTCCGCGATCACCTGCGTCCACTCCGGTTTCGGAAGATTTCCGAGCGCAGCCGACAGCTCGCGATGGCAGGTCCCGGTCAATTCGGCGTGCTCCATCTGCTGGTGATCGCCCTGCGCGCTGATGACGCAGGCCAGCAGCCCCGGCTCGCCCCCCAGCTGCCCGCGATCGAAGACCCATTGCACGATGCCTTCGGCCAGACCGAGCATCGCGAGCGGCAATTTCACGGTTGCCGGAAACTTGAGGTAAACGGTGTAGATCGGCTGGTACGTGTAGCTGCTGGACAGACCGGGCAGTATCGGCTCGAGCTGGTGCGGTCCGACAGCGACGATGACGTGGCTGAATTGTCTTTTCAAGGAATCCAGTTCGCGTACCGGTGAACCGCAGCGCACTTCGCCGCCGTGCGCCGCGAGCCACGCCGCGGCCGGTTCCGGAAACAGACTTGTAAGATCCACGCGCGGGAACAGCAGTTCGCTCGCCGAGCGCGGCCCGGCGAGGCTGTCGCGCAGCACGGCGAGGAACGCGTTCGCCGAAGCCTGCGGCGGCAACGTGTTGAGGGCCGATATGCAGAGCGGAAACCACAGGTAGCGTCCAATTGTTCCCGCCTGACCGTGCGCCTCGAGCAGGGTAGCGACGCTGACGTGCGAATCGACCCGGTAGCGTTTGCGCTTCATGGCCTGCATGAACGCCACGGCGCTGAGCCTTTGGCGCCACGAAATGCCCGTCGCGCCAACGAGCGCGGCCGCAAGATGGAACGGCGCCGGGAGGGCCGGCGCGCGCAGGTGGAAACCTTCGGCGTAGCGAAGCTCGAGCGGAAGGCGCAGCAGGAGCGTCTCCGGGTCCGCGCCGACCTGCCGCATCAATCCGAGCAACGTCGTGTAGGCGCCGACGAGGATGTGCTGGCCGTTGTCGAGCGAGCGCCCGCCGGTGATTACGCGCCGCGCGCGGCCGCCGGGAACGGGGCCGCTCTCGAACACCGTGACGCGCTCGCCGCGCTGCGCGAGCGTCACCGCCGCAGCAAGCCCGGCGTAACCGGCGCCAACCACGGCCACGCGGCCCGCAGCGTCCCGCGTTTCTACGTGCGCAGCCAAGTCGAGATCGCGATCCAGAGCTTGCGCATCGGGGTGAGCGAAGTGCGCTGCGTCAGCACCTTGAATCCGTCGGCCGCTACCTCCTCCAGCACCGTCCGGTAAATCGCGGCCATGATGAGGCCGGCGCGCTGGGCGCGGCGATCTTCGATCGGCAGAGCGGCATAGGCTGCGGTGTAGAAGGATTGCGCGCGCCCGGCCTGGAACCGCATGAGGCGCGTGAAATTGTCGCTGTAGCGCGCGTTGAGGATGTCCGAGGCCGGCACTTCGAACTTCTTCAGCTCGTCCATCGGCAGGTAGATGCGGTTGCGGCGCGCATCGTCGCCCACGTCGCGCAGGATGTTGGTGAGCTGGAACGCGATGCCGAGAGTCTTCGCGTATTCGAGCGTTCGCGGATGGCGGTAGCCGAAGATGCCGGCCGCGAGCAGCCCTACCACCCCCGCGACGTGATAGCAGTAAGTCTCCAGTGCCTTGAAATCGAGGTATCGCGACTGGCTGAGATCCATCTGCATGCCGTCGACGATCTCGTTCAGCCGCACGGAGGTGATGCCGAAGGGGGCGAGCGCGGGCTCGAGCGCGCGTGCCACCGGATGCTGCGGCTTTCCCGCGAAGAGATTGGCGATCTCGTTTCTCCACCAGGCGAGCTTGGACGCGGCGACCTGCGCATCCCCGGTTTCGTCGACGATGTCATCGACCTCCCGGCAGAACGCGTACAGCGCGGTGATCGCGCGCCGCCGCTCGGGCGCGAGAAACAGGAACGAGTAATAAAACGACGAGCCGCTCGAGGCGGCCTTGTCCTTGCAGTACTCGTCGGGCGTCATAGCGCGCGCAGAAAGAGAAAGGGCCAGTCGTGCCACCTGAGTATCGGCCGGTGCCGGAACATATCGCAGTTTGCGGCTTCCAGCTTGTCAAGGATGGCAAGCCCGCCCTTGATGGTGACGCGGATCTCCAACCCGAATCGCCCCTCGAGCGCGCGCCCGAGCGGGGCGCCGCTCAGCATCATCGAGCGCGAGCGGTCCATCTGGAAAGTAATGAGCTCGCGCCATGCGGCGTCGTTTTGACCCTGTTCGATGTGGGCTTCGGTGACCCGGAAGTGCGCCATCTCGTCGAGCGGCAGGTAGACGCGGTCTTTTTTCCAGTCGATCGCCACGTCCTGCCAGAAGTTGATCAGCTGGAGGGCGGAGCAGATGGCATCCGAGCGGACCAGGTTCGGCGCGTCGGCTGCGCCGAAAAGATGCAGCATGAGCCGCCCGACCGGGTTGGCCGAGCGTGAGCAATAGCCGAGCAGCTCCTCGAAGCTCGCGTAGCGCGCCTTGACCACGTCCTGGGAAAACGCCGAAAGCAGATCGTAAAACGGCGTGAGCGGCAGCTTGTGATCGCGCACGATTCCTGCGACGCCCGCGAACAGAGCGGTCTCGGGTGGCTTGTCCGATGCGACGCGGTCGAGCTCTGCGCGATACGCGTCGAGGCTCGCAAGGCGTTCGGCGGGGGTCGCGTCGCCTTCGTCGGCAAAGTCGTCCGCGCTGCGCGCGAACCGGTAAATGACGCCGACCGCCGCGCGCAGTCGCGCCGGCACGAGCAGCGAGGCGACCGGAAAATTTTCGTAATGGCCTGCTGACACTGGCGTGATTTGTAAGGGTTTTCCGGCCGCGCAGCGGGAAGGAAGGCGGGTTTGCTGGGGTATAATTATGTGTGCTACCAACGGCTGTTGTCATGTTATCGATCCCTGCGAGGGTGGCGGAATTGGTAGACGCACTGGATTTAGGTTCCAGCGCCTCACGGCGTGGGGGTTCGAGTCCCTTCCTTCGCACCAGAATGCACTTCGACGAACAATCGCAAGGAATACGCAATGGCGGCAAACGTAGAAACCCTGGGGTCGCTGGAGCGGCGCCTGTCCATGTCGGTGCCCATCGACGAGGTCGAGCGCCAGTACGGCGAGCGCCTGAAAAAAATGGCTCGCGGCATGAAGATGTCGGGCTTTCGCCCCGGCAAGGTGCCGCTTAAGCTAGTCGCGCAGCAATACGGTCCGCAGGTGAGGTCGGAAGTCATCGGCGATGCGTTGCAAAAGCGCTTCAGCGACGCGGTCAAGGAGGCCAATCTCAAGGTTGCCGGCAATCCGCGCATCGAGCCGGTCGCCAAGGAAGGGGACGCGGGCGGTGACGACAAGGCCTTCGAGTTCAAGGCGACGTTCGAGGTTTATCCCGAAGTCAAGACGGGCGATCTCGGGTCAGCCATCATAGAGCGTCCCACGGTCAGCATAGGCGACGCGGAAGTCGACAAGACGCTCGAGATCCTCAGAAAGCAGCGCACGACTTTTGCCGCCGTGCCCGGGCGGGCCGCGCAGAAGGGCGACAAGCTGACCGTCGATTTCGAAGGAAAGATCGGTGGCGAGCCCTTCACCGGCGGTGCCGCGAAGGGTTTCGCGTTCACGCTGGGCGAAGGCAGGATGCTGCCGGAGTTCGAAGCCGCGGCCGTTGGCCTCAAGGCCGGAGAATCCAAAACGTTCGAGATGAAGTTTCCCGACGACTATCATGGCAAGGACGTAGCCGGAAAGACCGCGACCTTTGAAATCACGGTGAACCAGGTCGAAGAGGCGCTGCTGCCTCCCCTGGACGAAGATTTCGCCAGGGCGCTTGGCGTGGCGGACGGAGATCTGGCGAAGATGCGCGCCGATATCAAGTCGAACGTCGAGCGAGAAGTCGCCAAGCGGGTCAAGTCGCGAACCAAGGCACAGGCGCTTGAAGCGCTCCACAAGAGCACCCCGATCGAGCTGCCGAAGGCGCTGGTGGAGATGGAAACCCAGAACATGGTCCAGCAGGCGCGCCAGGATCTCGAGGCACGCGGGCTCAAGATCGAGCAGATGCCTTTCGAGCCGTCGGCGTTTGAAACCGCGGCAAAGCGTCGCGTGGCGCTCGGCCTCATCATCGGCGAGCTGGCGAAGAGCGAGGGCCTGCGGCCCAAGCCCGACCAGATCCGCAAGTTGATCGAGGAGCAGGCGCAGTCCTACGAGAGCCCCGCCGAGGTGGTAAAATGGTTCTACATGCAGCCGCAACGCCTGACTGAGATGGAAGGCCTCGCCCTCGAGGACAACGTCGTCAACTGGGTGCTCGCGAAAGCCAAGGTCGTCGACAAGGCGATTGGTTTCGACGAACTGATGGGAAGCGGCACATGATCGACACCCTCTGGCAGTCCCCGTCCGGCCGCAGCGAGCCCCTCGGCACCCGGGCCGATCCAACGGGTCTCGGGCTCGTGCCCATGGTCATCGAGCAGTCGGGCCGCGGCGAGCGTGCCTACGACATCTACTCGCGCCTGCTCAAGGAGCGCGTGGTTTTTCTCGTCGGCGTCGTGAACGAAGTCACAGCCAACCTGATCGTCGCCCAGCTACTCTTCCTGGAGTCGGAAAATCCCGACAAGGACATTTCCTTCTACATCAACTCCCCGGGCGGATCGGTTTCGGCGGGGCTGGCGATCTACGACACGATGCAGTTCGTAAAACCCAACGTTTCGACCCTCTGCGTGGGGCAGGCGGCCAGCATGGCGGCGCTGCTGCTGGCCGCCGGTGAAAAAGGCAAGCGTTTCTGCCTGCCGAACTCGCGCGTGATGATCCACCAGCCCATGGGCGGGTTCCAGGGGCAGGCCTCGGACATCGAGATCCACGCCAAGGAGATCCTCTTCCTGCGCCAGCGGCTGAACGAGATCCTCGCGAAGCACGCCGGCCAGAACGTTGATACGATTGCAAAGGACACGGACCGCGACAACTTCCACTCGGCCGAGGAGGCGGTAAAGTATGGCCTGGTGGACAAGGTGCTGACGTCGCGGGCACAAGGCGCAACTTAGGTAACCGCAAAGGGTAGGCCAACACGCATGTCGGAAAAGACGTCCTCAGGCGAAAAACTGCTGTACTGCTCGTTCTGCGGCAAGAGCCAGCACGAAGTGCGCAAACTCATCGCGGGCCCGTCGGTGTTCATCTGCGACGAGTGCATCGAGCTGTGCAACGACATCATTCGCGAGGAAACCGCCACCGACAAAGGCGGCAAGGGCGCGAAGTCGGATTTGCCCACGCCGCGCGAGATCCGCGAGATCCTCGACCAGTACGTGATCGGCCAGAACCAGGCCAAGAAGATCCTTTCGGTCGCGGTGTACAACCATTACAAGCGCCTCAAGCACCTGTCGAAGAACGACGAGGTGGAGCTGGCCAAGTCGAACATCCTGCTGATCGGCCCCACCGGCTCGGGCAAGACTTTGCTCGCGCAGACGCTGGCGCGCCTGCTCAACGTGCCATTCGTGATTGCCGACGCGACCACGCTAACGGAGGCGGGCTACGTCGGCGAAGACGTCGAGAACATCATCCAGAAGCTGCTGCAGAACTGCGACTACGACGTCGACAAGGCCAAGCGCGGGATCGTGTACATCGACGAGATCGACAAGATCTCGCGCAAATCGGACAACCCTTCGATCACCAGGGACGTTTCCGGCGAGGGCGTGCAGCAGGCGCTGCTCAAGCTTATTGAAGGCACGATCGCCTCCGTTCCCCCGCAGGGCGGCAGGAAGCATCCCAACCAGGATTTCGTCCAGGTCGACACCACCAACATCCTGTTCATCTGCGGCGGTGCCTTCGACGGGCTGGACAAGATCATCCGCGCGCGGTCGGAAAAATCCGGCATCGGCTTCGGCGCCGAAGTGAGGAGTGCGCGCAGCGGCAAGGACATCAGCGAGGTGCTGCGCGGCACCGAGCCCGAGGATCTGATCAAGTACGGCCTCATCCCCGAATTCGTCGGCCGCCTGCCGGTGGCGGCGATGCTCGAGGAACTCGACGAGGCGGCGCTGATGCAGATCCTGACCGAGCCAAAGAATGCGCTGCTCAAGCAATACCAGAAACTATTCCTCATGGAGGGCGTCGAACTCGAAGTGAGGATCCCGGCGCTGGCCGCCGTTTCGAAAAAGGCGCTGGCGCGCAAGACCGGAGCGCGCGGGCTGCGCTCGATCCTCGAGCAGATCCTCCTGGATACCATGTACGAATTACCGACCATGGAGAATGTAAGCAAGGTGGTCGTCGACGAAGCGATGGTGACTGCCGACGGCAAGCCGATCCTGATTTATTCCGACCAGCAGAAGGTCGCCGGCAGCTCGGCGTGACGTTGCATTGAGGCAATTCGGCCGCATGTAGTTCACTGCGACCCTTTCGACCGGTTGTCATAACGTATCCAGGCCCGAGGACCACAATGTCCGATCCGCAGTCAGGCGACAAGCAGGCAAGCGACAGCAGCAGCGAACCCATCAACTATCCGTTGCTGCCGCTGCGCGACGTGGTGGTGTTCCCCCACATGGTGATACCGCTATTCGTCGGGCG
>JANMXB010000421.1:0-4026 GCA_031380765.1 Pseudomonadota bacterium
CATGCGGCCATTTGATAGCACGGTTTGCCCGCGGCCGCACGCCCTGCTACGCTCGCCCGATGCTATTTCCGACGACGCTCGTAGGCAGTTACCCGCAGCCTGAATGGCTGATCGATCGCAAGAAACTCGCCGGCCGTTTTCCGCCGCGCGTGCGCGCGCAGGAGTTGTGGCGCATCCCCGAGCCGTATCTCGCGGAAGCCCAGGACGACGCAACGCTGGTCGCGATCCGAGCGCAGGAGGAGATCGGGATCGACATCGTCACAGACGGCGAGATCCGGCGCGAAAGCTACTCGAACCGATTCGCTACCGCGCTCGAAGGCGTGGACATCGACAACCCTGGTGTGGCGCTCGACCGGTCCGGCCATCCCAATCCGGTGCCGCGCGTGACCGGCCGCATCCGCCGCAAGCACGCGGTCGAGGTGGAAGACCTCAAGTTCCTCAAGCGCCATACGACGCGCCAGGTGAAGATCACCGTGCCCGGTCCTTTCACCATGAGCCAGCAGGCGCAGAACGATTTCTACACGAGCGATGCCGAGTGCGCGATGGATTACGCCGTCGCGGTGAACGAAGAGATCAGGGACCTGTTCGCGGCCGGCGCCGACGTGGTGCAGGTGGATGAACCCTACATGCAGGCGCGGCCCGAAAAAGCGCGCGAGTTCGGCCTCGCGGCGACCAACCGGGCTCTCGAAGGCATCAAGGGCACCACTGCGCTGCACATCTGTTTTGGATACGCGGCGATCATCCACGCGCGGCCGTCGGGCTACTCTTTCCTGCCCGAGCTTGCAGGCTGCAGCTGCAACCAGATCTCGATCGAGACGGCGCAATCGAAACTCGACTGCGTGGTCCTCGAGAAGCTGCGGGGCAAGCAGATCATGGTCGGCTGCGTCGACCTGCTGGACCTGACGATCGAAACCCCCGGGCTGATTGCGGAGCGCATCCGCAACGCGCTACGCTACATGAAGCCTGAGGATGTGATCCTTGCGCCGGACTGCGGCATGAAATACCTGCCGCGCGAGGTGGCCGACGGCAAGCTGCGTTCGATGGTGGCGGCGGCAAAAATATTGCGCGCCGAGCACGCCGCAAAGAGCTGAGCCCGGCTACCGGAAGATCCGGCGCAGCTCGTTGAAGATTCCCCGGATGGCGTCCTCGGGCGACTTCCACTGCGGCTGTCTTTCGCGTTCGCGCTCCTGACGCTCCCGCGGCCGCGGACGCGGGATGTCGAACTCGATCGCCGGATCGATCCACCGGTTCCTTTGCGCCTGCCGGAACACGTCGCCCACCATCGGCAGCGCACTGCTCGCGCCCGCACCCCACGGGCCCATCGTCACGCGGTTGTCGTTGAAGCCGACGCGCGCCCCGGCCACCAGCTGCGGATGCATGAGGATGAACCAGCCGTCGCTGTTTTCCTGTGTCGTGCCGGTCTTGCCGGCGACGTCGGCCGTGATCCCGTAGCGCTGGCGGATCGCCACGCCGGTGCCTTCGTCGACCACGCCGCGCATGACGTCGACCAGCGTCAGCGCCTGAGGCCGCGGCAAAGCTGCCTCGACCTCGCGCATCGGAGGGAATTGTTCCAGCACCTTGCCATTGCGGTCCGTGACGCTGCTGACGAGCATGGGCTCGACGTAGTACCCGCCGTTGGCGATGGTGCCGTAAGCCGCGACCATTTCGCGCAGCGTGACCGGGCTGGTGCCCAGTGCGAGCGAGGGCACGGGGTCGAGTTTGCTTTGCCTGATTCCCATTGCGCGCGCGACCTGCGCAACATTGGGCGCCCCGACCCGGTCGATGACCTGCGCGGTGATCGTATTCTTGGAGAAAACCAGCCCGTCGCGCAGCGTCATCGGCTGCCCTGAAGGGGGGCCCGCATCGCTCGGAGTCCACACCCCGCCGCCCGGAATGCGGATGGCCACCGGCTCGTCTATGAATGTGGTCATCGGTCCGAGGCCCTGCAGGAATGCGGTGGCGTAGACGAACGGCTTGAAGGTCGAGCCGGGCTGGCGGCGCGCCTGGCTGACGTGGTCGAACTTCTCCTGCGCAAAATCGCGGCTTCCGACCCACGCGCGCACGAAACCGTTGCGCGGATCGATGGCGAGAAAGCCGGCCTGCAGCATCGGCCGCTCGGAGTCCTGCCGTCGCCGCCCGTCGGCCAGCGCCTGCAGCTGCGCGAGCTGCCGCGTCAGCGCCTGGTTGGCGGCCTTCTGCAGTCTCGAGTCGAGCGTGGTGTTGACCACCAATCCGTCGGCATGGATGTCGAAGTCGTGTGCGTCGGCCCAGGTGGACAACCACTTGCGCACGTACAGGGCGACATGCGGAGCGATGCCCGGCAATTCGGCCTGCCGCTCGAAATCCACGCGCAGCGGGCGCCGCGACAGGGCCTGCAGCTGGGCGGGCTTGAGGTGGCCTTGCTGCGCCAGCTGCGCGAGCACCAGGTTGCGCCGCTCGAGCGCGCGCTCCGGATGCAGCACCGGGTTGTAAGCGCTGGTGCCCTTGAGCATGCCGATCAGCGTGGCGGCTTCCAGCACGTCGAGCTTGTCGGCCGACTTGTCGAAATAGGTGCGCGCCGCCATCTCTATGCCGAAGGCGTTGAAGAGGAAGGGCACGGTATTGAGATAGGTCTCGAGGATCTCGGCCTTGGAATACACGGCCTCGATCTTCAGCGCAGTGATCGCCTCCTTGACCTTTCGATTGAGGTTGGTCGCGCGACCGATCTCCTCCGGATAGAGGTTGCGCGCGAGCTGCTGCGTGATGGTCGAGCCGCCCTGCAGGTTGCCTTTCATGGTGTTCACGAAAGCGCCCGCGACGCGGCGGAAGTCGATACCGTGGTGGTCGTAGAACCGGCGGTCCTCCATGGCGATCAGGGCCTGCACCACGTTCGGCGAAATCCGGTCGAGCGGGACCCACTCGCGGTTGATGCGCTTGAATTCTGCGAGCACCACGCCGTCGGCCGACAGCAGCACCGAGGGCGATTCGGACTTGGCCTTGCGCAGGTCGCCGATGCTCGGCGTAAACGGGACCAGGGCGAGCACATAAAGCAGCATCAGCGCGGGCAGCGCCAGCGCCGCGCGCACGGGATGCGCCTTTGCCATGCCCCAAAGCCGGCGGGACTGTTCCGCGGCGACGGCGGCCGCGCGCCGCGCAGTCACCTTAAGGTTTTCAAAATTCATAAGATTGCAATCACAAAGACAAGCACTGGCGCGGCTTTCGCGCCCGTTTGTGTATCGGTATCAGTACATTTCCTCAGGCCGCCTCTTCGCCGAGGTAAGCCTCGCGGACGCGTGGATCAGCGAGCAACTCGCTGGCGTCGCCCGCCAGCGTTATCGATCCGGACTCCATCACGTAGCCGCGACTCGCCGCTTCCAGCGCCAGGCGCGCATTCTGCTCCACCAGCAGGATTGTCACCCCTTCGCAGGCGATTCGCCGCACGACTTCGAAAATCTTCGCCACCATCAACGGCGCCAGGCCCATGCTCGGCTCATCCAGGAGCAGCAGCCTCGGTTTGCTCATCAAGGCGCGTCCAAGCGCCAGCATCTGCTGCTCGCCGCCCGAGAGCGTACCTGCCGACTGGGTACTGCGTTCGGCAAGGCGCGGAAAGAGCGCGAGCGTCCGATCGAGGTCGCGTTTCACCTGCGCCCCGTCGTTGCGCGCGAACGCGCCCATCGCCAGGTTTTCCGCGACCGAGAGCTGGCCGAAGATGCCGCGGCCTTCCGGGACCAGCACGAGGCCTTCGCGCACCAGCCGGAACGAAGGCGCGCCGGTGATCGGCTTGCCGGCATAAGTCACTGTTCCCGCCGTCGACGGCAACAATCCGCAAATCGCCTTGAGCGCGCTGGTTTTGCCGGCGCCGTTCGCGCCGATCAGGCACACGAGCTCGCCCTCATCGACCGTGAGATCGATGGCTTTGACGGCGCGGATCCCGCCGTAGCGTACTTCGAGGCCTTTGACTTCCAGAAGGCTCATGCCGGCGTTCCTAAATACGCTTCGATGACCTTCGGATCTCTCTGCACCTGCGCCGGCGCGCCTTCGGCGATC
>JANMXB010000423.1:0-2568 GCA_031380765.1 Pseudomonadota bacterium
CCTTAACCCGGATGCGATCGCCGATGCCTACTGGCAATTGCACACCCAGCAGAAAAGCGCCTGGACGCACGAGATGGACCTGCGGCCCTGGCTGGAGGCCTGGTAATGGCAAGCAAGATCGCGGGGAAAAAGATCGAATTCTGGTTCGACTTCGGCAGTCCCGCGAGCTACCTCGCATGGTTCCAGCTGCCGAAGATCGCCGCATCGCGAGGTGCCACTGTCGAGTGGCGGCCCATGCTGCTGGGCGGCGTGTTCCAGGCCGCCAACAACCGCAGTCCGGTGGAAATCCCGGCCAAGGGCAAGTGGATGCTGGAGGATCTGCCGCGCTGGGCCGCGCGCTACGGCGCGCCTTACGCGCGCAATCCCAACTTTCCGATCAACACGTTGACCCTGATGCGCGGCGCCGTCGGCATGCAGATGCGCGGGGAGGCCGACTTCCTGAAATACGCCGAGGCGATCTTTCCGGCGATGTGGCAACACGGGCGCAACATGGGGGATCCGGCCGTCGTCGCCAAAGTGCTGACCGAAGCCGGGTTCGACCCGGCCGCGTTCCAGGCCATGGTCGCGGACCCCGCGGTCAAGGACAAGCTCAAGGCCGTGACGCAGGAAGCAACCGAGCGGGGCGTATTCGGCGCGCCCACTGTGTTCGTCGACGGCGAGATGCACTTCGGCCAGGACCGCCTGGATTTCATCGCCGACCGGCTGGTGGAAAAGCCCGCCGAAACCGCGGCGGCGTGCTTGGCCACGCTCGACCGCTTCATGGCCGCGCTGAATGCGTATGACGCCGCTGCCATGGATGCGGCAATGCATTTCCCGCACATCCGGATCGCGGGCGGAAAAGTCACCGTCTACGAAAAGCCCGGCTCCAACCCGATGGATCTCTTCGACAAGCTGAAGAAGGAGGACAACTGGAGCCGCAGCGCGTGGAACGAGAGAAAGATCGTCCAGAGGAGCGACGGCAAGGTCCACATGGCGCTCACCTATACGCGCTACCGCGCCGACGGCAGCATCATCGGTGTCTACGAATCGCTCTATGTGCTCACGCTGAATTCATCCGATCGTGACGGGCGCTGGGGCATCCAGGCGCGCTCCAGCTTCGGGCCCTGACGCGTCCGTAGCGGGTCCGTACTCGCAATCTGACTTTGTCGAACTTTACATAAGCCAGACTGGCTCTGGGATTGGTTAATACGCCAGATTTATTTCCTGAAACGAAAAATAACTGAACCAAGCGGGAATGGATGTCGCCGATCTCCCTGATGGGCCTAGCCCAGCAAGGTGACCGGCTCCAGCGCATCCCCCGCGGGCAGCACCCGCCCGATAGCCGCGGCGCTCGAATAACCCAGCGCGCGCAAAGCCGCCACGCACGCCTCGGCGCGGTCTGCCGGCACGCCGGCGAGCAATCCGCCCGCGGTCTGCGGATCGAACACCAGCGCATAGCGCGGATGCCCGACGATGGCTTCCTGGTTGCGCAGCGCGCGGCGCAGCCGCACGTTGGCCGGCTGCAGCGAACTCAGGATCCCCGCCGCCGCGGTCTCCTCCGCGCCCTCCAGGACCGGCAGCGCGGACAAGTCGATTTCGGCATCGACGCCAGAGGCACGCGTCATTTCCACGAGGTGCCCGAGCAGGCCGAACCCGGTCAGGTCCGTGCACGCAGTTGCGCCGTGCTCGATCAAACAACGCGCGCCGAGGCGGTTCGACTGCACCATCGACTCGAGCGCCGCATCGATCCAGCGGCCGCGCGCCTGCAGGCGCGCATGTGCCGCGAACAGCGTGCCGGTACCGATGGGTTTCGACAGGATCAGCACGTCGCCCGCGCGCAGGCCGCCCTTTTTCAAGACAGCGCTTTCGTCGATGAGCCCGTTGACCGCAAATCCGAGCGCGAGCTCGGCCCCCTCGCCGGTGTGGCCGCCCACGAGCGCGCAGCCGGCCTCGTTGAGGACTTCGATGGCGCCGGTCATCATCTGGGTGAGGACGTCCTCGACTTTGGATTCCAGCCCCGGCGGCACGGTGACCACGGCGGTCGCCGACTGCGCCTCGGCGCCCATCGCAAAAATATCGCCTAGCGCATGGTTGGCCGCGACCTTGCCGAAGAGGTACGGGTCGTCGATGAACGCGCGAAAGAAATCCACGCTGTGCACGAGCGCCTTGCCGGGCGGCACGCGCAGGACCGCCGCATCGTCCGGCGCCTTGAGTCCGATCAGCACGTCATCGCGCTCCACCGGGTGGAGGCCGCCGAGCGCGCGCGACAGGACACTCGCGCCCACCTTGGCGCCGCAGCCGCCGCAGCGCATCGCAATCGCCGAGATCGCCTGCGCGGCTTCCGCGGCTTCGAGCTTTATCGGCGTCGGCGGCGAAGCCCGCGATTGCGCTGCGCCTTCGTCCATGACCGGAAACTCGCTGAATTTGCGCATGAAGCGGCGGTCGATCCAGTCCTTCCAGCGCCACGCCCAGGGGCCTTCGACATGGAGCGCGCCGCGCGAAGCCACTGCGTATTTGTCGCCGGTGCTGATCAGCGCGAGCCAGTTCCTTTGCGGGCGATACGGCTCGAGTGGCGCGCCTTCGACCGCG
>JANMXB010000469.1:0-20753 GCA_031380765.1 Pseudomonadota bacterium
CGGCCGGCGACGTCTCGAAGATTTCCCAGCCGCAGAAGGCCCTGAGAAAGCTGCTCGCGCTGGTGCAGTACGCGATGGCGCAGCAGGACATCCGCTATTACCTCAACGGACTGCTGCTGGTCGTCGAGGACAAGCAACTCAAGCTCGTGGCCACCGACGGCCACCGGCTCGCCTATTGCTCGATGCAGCTCGAAGCCGAGCTGCCGCGCCAGGAGGTGATCGTGCCGAGAAAGACGATTCTCGAGCTCTCCAAGCTCTTGGCTGAATCCGATGATCCGGTGAACATCGAGATCAGCGCCACCCAGGCGGCTTTTTCCTTCGGCACGATCGAGCTGGTATCGAAGCTCGTCGACGGAAAGTTTCCAGACTACACACGCGTCATCCCGAAAGACCACAAGAACACGACGATCATCGACCGAGAGCTGCTCAGGCAAGCGCTGTCGCGCGCAGCCATCCTGTCCAACGAGAAGTTCCGCGGCGTGCGATGGGTGCTCGCCGACGGGATCCTCAAGATCGTTTCGTCCAACGCCGAGCAGGAAGAGGCCAACGAGGAACTCGAAGTCAAATACTCCGGCATTGCGCTCGACATCGGGTTCAACGTCACCTACCTGCTCGACGTCCTGAACAACGTCGCGGGCAGCGAAATCGAGGTGAGCTTCGGCGACGCCGCCTCGAGCGCGCTGATCCATTTCCCGGCGGAAAAGGATTTCAAGTACGTCGTAATGCCGATGAGAATCTGAGAAAGGAATCACCAGAGTGGCAGAAGAAGCAGCGATCCAGCCGCGGCCCGAGGCAAGCGACTACGGCTCCGACAGCATCAAGATCCTGAAGGGCCTGGATGCCGTGCGCAAGCGCCCGGGTATGTACATCGGCGACACTTCCGACGGCACGGGCCTGCACCACATGATGTTCGAGGTCGTGGACAACGCGGTGGACGAAGCTTTGGCTGGCTGGTGCGACGAGATCGTGGTGACGATCCACACGGACAACTCCGTGTCGGTGATCGACAACGGACGCGGCATCCCGACGGGCATCAAGGACGACGACGAGTTCAAGCGCTCGGCGGCCGAGATCGTCATGACCGAGCTGCATGCGGGCGGCAAGTTCGACAACAATACCTACAAGGTCTCCGGCGGTCTGCACGGGGTGGGCGTATCCGTCGTGAACGCCCTTTCGGAGTGGCTCCGGCTGACGGTCTGGCGGGACGGAAAAATTCACCAGATGGAGTTCCGCGATGGGGTCGCGGTGGCGCCTCTCGCAATCACCGGCGCTTCGGAGCGCCGCGGTACGGAAGTGCATTTCCTGGCAAGCAAGGCGATTTTCGGCAGCATCGATTATCACTACGACATCTTCGCGCGCCGCCTGCGCGAGCTTTCCTTTCTCAACAACGGCGTGCGGATCCTGCTGATCGACCAGCGCACCGGCAAGGAGGAGAACTTCGCCTTTTCCGGCGGCGTGAAGGGATTCGTCGAATACATCAACCGCGCCAAGACCGTCCTGCATCCGAATGTGTTTTATGCCACCGGCGAAAGAGACGGCATCGGTGTGGAAGTGGCGATGCAATGGAACGATTCCTACCAGGAGTCGACGCTTCTGTTCACCAACAACATTCCGCAGAAGGATGGCGGCACGCACCTTACGGGCTTGCGCGCGGCTATGACGCGGGTCCTCAACAAATATATCGAGGAGCTCGAGCTGGCCAAGAAGGCCAAGGTCGAGACCATGGGCGACGACATGCGCGAAGGATTGTCCTGCGTGCTGTCGATCAAGGTGCCGGAACCGAAATTCTCCTCGCAGACCAAGGAAAAACTCGTTTCGTCCGAGGTGAGGCCGGCCGTTGAGGAGATCGTTGCCGAGAAGCTGCGCGAATACCTCGGCGAGCGGCCGGCTGACGCGCGCGTGATCACCGCCAAGATCATTGAAGCGGCGCGGGCGCGCGAGGCGGCGCGCAAAGCGCGCGAGATGACCCGCAGAAAGGGCGTGCTCGACGGCATGGGTCTGCCCGGCAAGCTTGCCGACTGTCAGGAAAAGGATCCGGCGCTGTGCGAGCTCTACCTGGTCGAGGGCGATTCCGCCGGCGGCTCCGCCAAGCAGGGCCGCGACCGCAAGTTCCAGGCAATCCTGCCGCTCAAGGGCAAGATCCTCAACGTGGAAAAGGCCCGGTTCGACAAGCTCATCTCCTCGCAGGAAATTGCCACGCTCATCACGGCGCTCGGCACCGGCATCAAAGAGGATTACGACATCGCCAAGCTGCGCTATCACCGCATCATTCTCATGACCGACGCGGACGTGGACGGGTCCCACATCAGGACACTGCTCCTGACTTTCTTTTTCAGGCAAATGCCCGAACTGGTCGAACGCGGGCACATCTACATCGCGCAGCCGCCGCTTTATAAGGCCAAGCAGGGCAAGGAAGAGCGCTACCTCAAAGACGAGCATGAACTCAACGAGTTCATGCTGCGCCAGGCGCTGGTTGACGCTTCGCTCAACGTGTCACCGGAAGGCGAACCGATTCGCGGCGAAGCGCTGGGCCTGTTGTCAAAATCGTATCTGCTCGCCGAGGCCGTGATCGAGCGCGTGTCGCGCTGGATCGACCGAGACGTGCTGCAAGCCATGCTTTGCGGCGCGCAAATCGACCTTTCCAGTCGCGAGGCGGCGGAAGCCTCGGCGCAGGGATTGCTTGATCGGATCCCTGATAACGGAAGCCGGATTGCAGCGCACCTGGATGCAAAAACAGAGCGTTACCAGATCCGCATTGAGCGCATTCGCCACGGTAACCTTCGCTTCACCGACATAGACCAGGAATTCGTGGTGTCAGGGGACTATGCACAGATCCGCCGGACAGCGGAGATGCTCCGCGACCTGGTGGGTGCCGGCGCGAGCGTGCAGCGCGGGGACAAGAAACACGCCGTAAAGGACTTCCCCGAGGCGATGAAATGGCTCTTCGGAGAAGTGCAGAAATCGATGAGCATGCAGCGCTACAAGGGTTTGGGCGAGATGAACCCCAGTCAGCTTTGGGAAACGACCATGGACCCCTCAAAGCGCCGCCTGCTCAAGGTGCAAATCGAAGATGTGATCGCCGCCAATGAAATCTTTACCACGTTGATGGGCGACGAAGTGGAACCACGCCGCGCCTTCATTGAGTCCAACGCACTCGGGGTGCGCAACCTGGACGTTTAGGCGGCGCGCTTTTTCCTGGCCTTGGCAGGGGCCTTGGCTTTCGACGCGGCGCGTGCCGGCTTGGTTTTGGCGGCGGCTTTCTTGAGCGGCACCACAGCCGGATCGTTCGCGGCCGCGGCTGCGGGTTTCTTTGCTGCGACCCCGGGCTTGACTACGCGAGCCTGGAATTCGAAGCCAATCTTTCCGCCCGGCGTTTTGACGAGAAAAGCTTTGAAAGGCCGCCCTTTCTTCGAAATGAACCGGTTAAGCAGGTCGGTTTTTCCGGTGGCCAGCAGCTTTTCCATCTGCTCGCGCTCGATCGGCTGCTGCAGGATGATCTTGCCGGAACGAAAATCGCAGGTGCGCGGCGAGCCGACTGCTTTTTCGCAGACGTAAGCCATTCCGGAATCGAACACGCGCGCACCGCACTTGGGACATGCCCCGAGCGGCTGCTGCGCGCTGAAATCGGGCGCGGCGCCACCCTCGTCCTCGGGACGCGCCTGCCCGAAATCGAAATCGATCCGCTGTTCGCCGTTGAGCTTGAGCACGGCGGCGAACGGCCGCCCCATGCGGCTGCGAAAGCCCGTCAGCGGGCCGATCGTCCGATTGCGAATCAGCTCGGCGACTTCCTCGGGCGCCCATTCGCGTCCCGAGATTACTTTCCAGAGATTGAAATCGCACGACTGGCACTGGAACTTCCGGTAGTTTTCCTGGATTATGCCGCCGCATTTCGGACACGGCGCATCCACCGTGGCGAACGCCGTATCCGGAATGTCGCCGCCCTTGATCCGGGCGACCAGGTCGCGGGTCACCGACTCGATGTGCTCCATGAACTCGTCGCGCTTGAGCTTGCCTAGCTCCATCTGCTTGAGCTTGAATTCCCAGTCGCCGGTCAGTTCAGGAGAAGTAATTTCGGAGACGCCGAAATGCTTGAGCGCGAACAGCAGCGAAAACGCCTTGGGCGTGGGCACCAGTTCCCTTGCGTTACGGTGCACATATTCTTCGTGGATCAAGCCCTCGATGACTGCAGCGCGTGTGGCCGGCGTGCCCAGCCCCTTCTGACCCATCGCCGCGCGCAGTTCGTCGTCCTCAAGCAGCTTGCCGGCGCCTTCCATTGCCGACAGGAGGGTAGCCTCGCTGTAGCGCGCGGGGGGCTTGGTCTGGATCGCAATCGACTGGACCTCGAGCGTTTTCACTTTCTCATCCGGGGCGATCGCGGGCAGGTTCTCGTTTTCTTCCTGGGAAGCCTTGCCGTATACGGCAAGCCAGCCCGGATTCTTCAGGATGCGGCCCTCCGTCTTGAACTTGTGGCCGGTGACTTCGGTGATGCGCGTGGTCTGCAGGTGCTCCGCGGGCGGGTAGAACACGGCCAGGAATCGCCGCACCACGAGATCGTAGAGCTTTTGCTCCGGCTCCGAGAGGCTTTTGGGTGCCTGCAGCGTCGGAATGATCGCGAAGTGGTCGGAGATCTTGCTGTTGTCGAAAATGCGTTTGTTTGGCTTGACCCAGCCACTCTTCAGAATCTGGCCTGCATTGAGGACATAAGACCCTCCCTTGAGCATCTCGAGGGTTTTCTTCACTGTGAGGACGTAGTCTTCCGGCAGAGCCCGGGCGTCCGTGCGTGGATAGGTCAGGACCTTGTGTTTCTCGTATAGCGCCTGCGCCAGGCCGAGAGTGTTCTTTGCCGAAAAACCGAAGCGACCGTTGGCCTCGCGCTGCAGGCTGGTGAGGTCGAAAAGCAGCGGCGACAACTGCGTCGAGGGCTTGGTTTCCTCAGTGACCGTGCCGGTCTTGCCGTCGCACTCGTTGCGGATCGCCTCGGCTTTCTTCGCGTCCCAGAGCCGCTCGGCCCTCTTTTCGGCGTCGTCGGCCTTCTTCCATGCATCGTCGAACCAGCGACCGGCATATTCCCCGGCCTTGGCGGCGAAACGCGCGTGCACTTCCCAGTAGTCGCGCGGCTTGAAGGCACGGATCTTTTCCTCGCGCTCCACGAGGATCGCGAGCGTGGGTGTTTGCACGCGGCCGACGGTGGTGAGGTAGAAGCCGCCTTCCTTGGAATTGAAGGCGGTCATTGCCCGCGTGCCGTTGATGCCGACCAGCCAGTCGGCCTCCGACCTGGACTTGGCCGCGTCTGCCAGCGCCAGCATTTCGCGGTCGGCGCGCAACTTCTCGAATCCTTCGCGGATCGCCGACTGCGTCATCGACTGAAGCCACAGGCGCTGGATCGGTTTTTTCGTCTTCGCGTGCTGCACGATGTAGCGGAAGATGAGCTCGCCTTCGCGGCCCGCGTCGCATGCGTTGACCAGCGTGTCGATGTCCTTGCGCTTGATCAGGCGCAGGAGAACATTGAGGCGCGGTTCGCTGCGCTCGATCGGGCGCAGCTCGAAGTGCGGTGGGATCACTGGCAGGTTATTGAACGACCATTTGCCTTTCTTGACGTCGTGCGCCTCGGGCAGGGCGAGTTCGAGCAAATGACCGACCGCCGAAGAGACGACGCAATCGTCGCTTTCGAACCAGTCGCTCTGCTTCGTGAAGCCGCCGAGCGCCTTTGCGATATCGGAGGCGACCGAAGGTTTTTCGGCGATGATGAGCTTCTTACCCACGGATTTGAGAGGTGCCTGCCTTGGAAGGGGGCAGATGATAAGCGCAACGGCTGCCGGATGACAACCGACCGCATCACACTCCGCGCGCTCAGGCGCAGTCAGTTCGGCAGGCGATGCTGCGTGGACGAGAGCAATTCCTCGGCGATCAGACTGCTCGCGGGCGTTTCGAGATTCCAGAGCACCATCAATACGATAAGCTTCAACTGATCGAGCGATAAGCGGCGCCCCGCGGCGGCCATCGCCCGGTCGAGAACCAGTTCACGCAGAACCGGGTCGAGCACGCCGATATTTTCCAGGTGCATCACCAGTCCGCGGCAGCTGGCGTCGAGCTTGGCGCACTCCTTTGGCGCGTAAGTGCGCGTTGCCCGGGTTGCACCGGGCAAGGGCGCCAGGCTGCGATGCGGGGCGTGGAGCACGCCTGCGAGCCAGGACAGCGCCTCGCTGATATCCGACTCGTCGAATCCTGCGGCGGTGAGTTTTCTCGCGATCAGTTCATTGTCCTGCGCGAGGTCGGTTTTGTGGCAGTTCTCGAACAGGTAAACGAAAATGTCGTACATAGGTTGTTTTTCTTCTCAGGATAATCGTTGATAACGCCCGCCTGGCAAGGGAGACACCAAGCCGTCGAGTTCCAGGCGCAGCAGTTCCGCCGCAACATCCTGGGCGGGAATTCCGGCGCGTGCGCAGAGCGCATCCACGTCGACCGGGTCGTAACCCATGTGGACCAGCAGCCCGTCGTCGCCCGGTGAATCCATGGTCGGAGTCGGCGCGGGGTAGATGGCGCCAAGTTCGGTGAGCACATCTTCTGCCGCGTCCACGAGTTTTGCGCCCTGCTTGATGAGCGAATGGCACCCTTTGGAGAGCGGTGAATGGATCGAGCCGGGAATTGCGAACACTTCGCGACCCTGTTCGCTCGCCATGCGGGCGGTGATCAGCGAACCACTCCCGAGAGCGGCTTCGACAACGAGGCAGCCCCGGGCAAGCCCGCTGATCAAGCGATTGCGCCGCGGGAAGTTGTGCCCGATGGATGGAGTGCCTAGCGGATACTCCGAGAGCAGCAGGCCGCTAGCGGCGATTTCGGCAAACAGCGCGGTATTGCTTTTCGGGTACACGATGTCGATCCCGGTTCCAAGGACCGCGATCGTGGAACCCTTCCCGCCAAGGCCCCCCCGATGGGCAGCCGCATCGATCCCCCAAGCAAGGCCGCTTACGATCGTCAGGCCGCCAGCGCTGAACGCTTTGGCGAACGCTTCCGCATTGCGCAGCCCCTGTGCGGTGCCGTTGCGGCTGCCGACCACCGCAAGTGCCGGTCTCTGGAGCAGAGCTGGGTTTCCGTGCGCGTAAAGGAGCAGCGGTGGATCGGGAATTTCCAGCAACAGGCGCGGGAACTCGCCGTCGGCCAGCGTGATAATGTGGTGATCGGGCATCGACGCCCAGTGCAAAGCGCGCTCGACCGCCGCGTCAGCGTTTCCGGACTTCAGCGCGGCAGCCACCTCGGCGTTCGCGGCCCGGGTCAATCCTGCCGCGTCGGCGCGCAAAATCTCCTCTGGTGGCCCGAAGACATGGAGAAGGCGGCGGATCGTTGCGGCGCCGAGGCCTGGCGTAAGGCAGAGAGTCAGCCATGCTGCGAGCCCCGGGTCGCGAGTCATGTTTGCCGGGGGCGGTGCCGCGGCGCCGACCCATGGGGGCGCCGGCCTGTATAGAAGCGCCTGCTAGGGTGTCTGGACAACATCCAGTGGATTGACCGGCCTTGATACATCCATCACTAACGCATAAGAAACGCGGTCGAATACACGAAAGACGAAAACCAGGCCATAACGCTCATCGGGGATTTTCATGACCCCGACGGGGGTAGGTTGGGCGCTCCCGGGCGCGGAGGCCGGCTGACCCACCGGAGCGCCCACACGAAGAAGCGCGAGGACGTGCCCGACTTCAATGCCGTCGGCTTTGCCCCGGTTGAGCGTGATCACCGAATTGCGGCTGCCTTCGCCGACCGTGCCCACACCGCCGTAAATGGACATTACCCGGCCGCGCACGGCCCCGCTGGGAGCATGGGGTCCGTAAATTGGTATCTGCGGCGGGCCTGCAGCGACGAGCCTGTCGCCGGTGGTGATTTCCTGGTTGGCGGAAATGATTTCGATGGTCGACGGCTCGCCGCTCTTGCGCACGCGGGCTGAACCCAGAAACGTCGCTTCATAACCGACGGTCAGATTGGTTTCCGGGTCGACAAGCGCCTTTCCTCGCCGGTAGATGTGCCAGGTTTCTTCCGTGGTATTGGAAAGGCCCCGGGCGTAGGCCACGTTGCCCGCCCCCAGGACCACCCGGTTCTCCTGGGTCGCGATGATCATTGGAGCCAAGTCCAGGCCGTTGGGCTCGATCACCAGTGGACGGGTCAGGTAAGGCTCGATCAGGGCGGCAGGGATGCTGGGAATTTCATCCGTTGCGGCCCGTTCGACCCGAATCTTCGGCGAGAGCTTCACAGTCTCGGCTGGAATGATCTCCAGTTGGCCCTTCGACCGGTCAAGGACAAGGACGTCGCCCGGATAGATCCGATGGGGGTTCCTGACCGTATTCCTGTTCAGGTCCCACAGTGCCGGCCAGCGTTGCGGGGCGCTAAGGTAGCGTTGAGAAATCGACCAAAGGGTATCGCCCGGAACCACCGTGTAGCGGTCGGGCGCAGTCGCCTTGAGTTCGGCGGGCGCGACCTGCGCGAAAACGCCGGCCGCCAGCCCGGAACTGAGGACAAAACCCAGCGTTGTGATAGACTTACGCAACTGATCCCGCATGGAGCCCCCGTTGTCCGGTCGGCCGCTAAAAGGCGCTTGATAAACCATTTTGGCGCCCAAATGTAGCATAAAGCCAATGTAATTTACATACCGCATTAGATTGTGTACGTAAATTGCTCAGTCAGCAAGCTTATTCCCACTTCCAATGTCAATTCTCAACATCCTTCGCTACCCTGATGCACGGCTCCACAAAATGGCCGCGCCCGTGACCGTTTTCGACGCCTCGCTCAAGAAGCTGGTGGCCGATCTCGCAGAGACCATGTACACAGCCCCGGGGGTCGGGCTCGCCGCCTCGCAGGTCGATATTCACAAGCAGGTGATCGTAGTCGATGTGTCCGAGCGCCGGGACTCCCTGGTTACCCTCGTGAATCCCCAAATCATCGACAGCTACGGGGAATCGGACATCGAAGAAGGATGCTTGTCGGTGCCGGGCATTTACGACACCGTTCCGCGCGCGGAACGGGTGAAAGTGCGTGCCTGGGATGCAAACGGAAAGTCGTTCATCCTCGAAGCGCAAGGACTGCTGGCGGTGTGCATCCAGCACGAAATGGATCACCTCAAGGGCAAGGTCTTTGTCGAATATCTCTCGCAACTGAAGCAGACGCGAGTGCGCGCACGCCTCGCCAAACAGCTGAGAAAAAGCGCGTAATACCCGTCTTTCAGCGCTGCAGATCCGGCCGCGCTAGCCACACCGGATTCTCAGACCCATGCGCCTAGTGTTCGCAGGTACTCCGCACTTCGCCGGGCGCGCCTTGGCCGCCCTTATAGCTGCCGGACACCAGATCACGTTGGTGTTGACGCAGCCGGATCGACTGGCTGGCCGGGGAATGCGCCCCGCGATGAGCCCGGTCAAAGTACTGGCACTCGAGGAAGGGTTGGCGATTGCGCAGCCTGCAATACTGCGGGACCCGGTCGCAATAGATCAGCTGCACGCCGCCGCTCCGGAGGCAATGGTAGTGGCGGCCTATGGACTGATCCTCCCGCCTATGGTGCTGGCAGTACCCCCGCTGGGGGCGTTCAACATCCACGCTTCACTGTTGCCCCGCTGGCGCGGGGCGGCGCCCATTCAGCGTGCCATCCTTGCCGGTGACACGCAAACCGGCATTACGATCATGCAGATGGACACGGGACTGGATACCGGGCCCATGCTGGCGCGGCACAGTATCGCGATCTCGTCTGAAGATACGGCACTCTCCTTGCATGACAAACTTGCCGACCTCGGCGCGCAGATGATCGTGCAGGCTCTTGCAGATCTGCATTCGGGAGCTCTGATTCCGCGGCCGCAGCCGGCCGAAGGTGTCATCTACGCGCGCAAGATCGAAAAAAAGGAAGCTGCGCTCGATTGGCGCCAACCCAGTCGGGCGCTGGAACGAGCGGTGCGTGCCTTCAACCCGGTTCCGGGCGCGCATGCCTCGCTGGCCGGGGATGCCATAAAGATCTGGCGCGCCCGCCCTGTGCCTGGCAAGGGCGATCCCGGCTGCGTCCAATCCTGCAGTGAAGAAGGCATCGCGGTAGCGTGCGGCGAGGGCGCCCTTCTGCTCACCGTGCTGCAGCGTGCGGGCGCGAAACGGCTTTCCGCGCGCGACTTTTTGCGCGGCCATCCACTCTCTACCGGTATGCGTTTTGCGCTGCCAGCCTGATTGAAAGCGCCCGAACTTTCGGTCGTGTTCGCTGCTGCCGGCCAGCTGGTTGCGCGTGTGGAGCGCGGCGAGAGCCTTGCTGCGCTGTCCGCCTCCTTCGGGACGGACGGCCCCATGCGCGGGGCGACCATGGACATGGTTTACGGTACGTTGCGGCGCTACGGCAGGGGGCCCGCCTTGCTTGACGCTCTTGCTCATCACGGCGTGCCCGATCCGCTGGTCCGGGCGCTTTTGCTCTGCGCCTTTTACGCGATCGAATCCCGCAGCTACGCGGAACATGTGGCGGTCGATCAGGCGGTTCGCGCCTGTCAGGGTCTGCGCAAGCCGGCGGCAAAGAGTTTCGTAAATGCCTTGCTGCGCAGGTTCCTGCGCGAGCGGGCGGCGCTTGAAATACGCATGGCAGACAATCCGGTCGCACGGGAAATGCACCCGGATTGGTGGATCGCGGCGGTTCGCCGCGCCTATCCCGACGATTGGGCCGCCGTGCTCGCGGCGGGAAATTCGCATCCGCCCATGGGGCTGCGGGTGAATCGTCACCGCTCCCGGCCTGAGGAATATCTGGCGCGTCTGGAAAAGGAAGGGATGAAAGCGCATCGCGCCGGCGCATCCGCTCTGCTGCTCGAGTCGCCGGTGAGTGTCGATCGCCTGCCCGGTTTTGCCGCCGGCGACGTGTCGGTCCAGGACGTAGGCGCCCAGCGCGCGGCCGAATTTCTTGATCTTGCCGATGGCCAGCGTGTACTCGACGCCTGCGCGGCACCGGGAGGCAAGGCCAGTCACATCCTCGAGTCTGCCGATGTTGAGCTGCTCGCGCTGGATTCGGAGCCTTCGCGTTGCGAGCGAATCAGGCAGAATTTCGCGCGGCTTGGTCTCAGTGCTCGCGTCCAGACGGCGGATTGCGGGCAACCCGAACAATGGTGGGACGCCCGCGCCTACGACCGGATCCTTGCCGACGTGCCTTGCACCGCGTCGGGTATCGCACGCCGCCATCCGGACATCAAATGGCTGCGCCGGCCTGGCGATCCGGCGCGCTTCGCAGCGGACCAATTGCGCATGCTCGGGGCGCTGTGGCGGGTGCTCGCTCCGGGTGGTAAATTGCTCTACGTAACGTGTTCGGTGTTCCCCGAGGAGAACGTTGCAGTTGCGAACGCATTTTGCGCTTCGCAGCCGGCCGCGCGCGAGCTGGCTCTTCCAGGCGGCGCGCCGGCGCAATTGCTGCCAAACGCCGGCAACGACGGTTTTTTTTTCGCTCTCATACAAAAAATAATCTGATCAGCGCCATGCGCAGCACTTTCTCGAAGGCGGTGGTGGTGCTTGCGATCCTGCTGGGCGCACAGGCGGCGCTGGCCGACGACATCGAGTTGCTTGAGGCCCGGCTCGAGCAGACCGAAGACGGCGTGGTACTCAACGCCGATTTTTCCTTCGATTTCAATTCCCGTCTCGAACAGGCGGTGACCAACGGCGTGCCGTTGTACTTCGTAGTCGAGTTTGAGCTGACCCAGCCGCGCTGGTACTGGTTTGACGAAAAGACTGCGACGAGGCGACTGCAGACCCGGCTTTCGTATCACGCACTTTCGCGGCACTTCAGGCTTTCGACGGGTCTGCTGCAACAGAACTACGCCTCGCTCGGCGAAGCGCTTGCCGTACTTCGGCGCGTGCGCAACTGGCTGGTCCTCGACAGGAATGTCCCCCTGTCGGACGCGAACTATCAGGCGTCGGTGCGCATGCGGCTGGATCTCAGTTTGCTGCCCAAGCCTTTCCAGGTGAACGCGCTCACCAGCCGCGAATGGCACCTGGAATCCGAATGGAAGCGCTTCGGCTGGCGGCCTGGCGTGCCGCCGCAGACGCAGACTCCCGCTCCGGCCTCCTCCGAAAGGCGCGAGGGAGCCGATGCAAAATGAAGACCTTGCTGATCCTCGGCATCGCACTGGCCGGCGTGCTGCTTTTTCTGCTCGCCACGGCGAGCGCGAACACGTCGCTCTTCGCCGAGCACTACTCGCTCCTCCTCGGGCTCAACGCGGTGCTCGCGGTGGCGCTGCTTGCGCTTGTCGGCTACCAGCTCGGCTCGTTGCGGCGCCGGCTCAAGCGCCGCGTATTCGGCTCGCGGCTCACATTGCGCTTTCTCGTCCTGTTCGCAACGATGGCCCTGGTGCCGGGCGTGCTGGTCTATACGGTGTCGGTCCAGTTTCTGTCCAAGAGTATCGAATCCTGGTTCGACGTGAGCGTCGACAGCGCTCTCGAAGGCGGGCTCAAGCTGGGCCAGGCCGCGATCGACCAGATGCTCGGCGAACTCAACGTCAAGGCCCGCGCCATGGCGCTCGAGCTTGCCGACCGCACCGACAGTCAGCAAGTGGTGGCGCTCAATCGCCTGCGACAGCAGGCCAATGTCGAGGACGCGGTGGTTATCGCCGCCAATGGCCGCCTGATTGCCAGCGCGAGCGACAACCTGTCGCAGCTCGTGCCCGAGCTGCCCAGCTCCCTTCAGTTGCGCCAGGCGCGCAGCAACCGGGGCGTCACGTCAATCGATTCACTACCCGGCAAGCCTCTGGGCCTGCGCGCCATCGTGCCCATTTCGGCGTCCACGATTTCGGATGAAACGCGCTACCTCCAGCTGCGCCAGCCAGTGCCCGAAACGCTCGCCAAGAGCGCGGAATCGGTCGAGGCGGTCTACGGCGACTATCGCAAACTTTCGCTGTCGCGCCAGGGGTTGAAACGAAGCTATATCGTGACTCTCACGCTCGCCCTGCTGATGGCGCTGTTCTCCGCAGTGGCGCTGGCTTTCATCCTTTCGGACCGCATTTCGGCACCGTTGTCCGATCTTGCGCAGGCAACGCAGGCGGTCGCGCGCGGCGACTTTTCCAAGCGCATGCCGGTGACCAGCCGCGACGAGCTCGGGGTGCTGCTCGAATCGTTCAACAGCATGACTCGCCAGCTCGACGAAGCCCGCCAGGTCGTCGAGTCGAACCGCGCGCAGCTGGAGACCGCCAAGGCCCGGCTGGAGAACATTCTCGCAAATCTTTCCGCGGGCGTACTCGTGTTCGACCGCGATTTGCGGCTGTCGATCTTCAACCATGGCGCCGCGGCAATTCTGGGCGGGGAGCTCGGAACCCTCAGCGGCAGAGCGCTGGCCGAGTGGACCGGGTTCGAGTCCTTCGCCAATCCAGTTCGCGAAGCCTTTGCTGCCCATGGCGAAAAGGGCTGGCAGCTCGAATTGGTCCTGGCCGGCACCGGCAAGACGCTGCTTGCGCGCGGCACGCCGTTGCCCTCCGGTTACGTGCTCGTGTTCGACGACGTTACGCAGCTCATCCAGGCTCAACGCGCCACCGCCTGGGCTGAAGTGGCGCGACGTCTCGCGCACGAGATCAAGAATCCTCTCACCCCTATCCAGCTTTCCGCCGAGCGTCTGGAAATGAAGCTTGCGGACAAGCTCGGACCCGCGGACGCCGAGACGCTGCGGCGCGGGGCGCAGACGATCGTCAACCAGGTCGCCGCGCTGAAAGCGATGGTCGATGATTTTCGCGACTACGCCAGGCTGCCGGCGCCCGTGCTCGCCGGGCTCGATCTGAACGCCCTGGTGACCGAAGTGCTCTCTATGTATGAGGCGTCGAGCGTCCCGATCCGGCGCAAGCTCGCAACCAAACTCCCGCCGGTGCTGGCAGATTCCGCGCAGATTCGCCAGGTCCTGCACAATCTCGTTCAGAATGCGCAGGACGCGCTGGGAGTCGCGAAAACGCCGGCCTCGGCGATTGAGGTGCGCACCGAGCTTGCAGGCGACGCAGTCCGGCTTGTGGTGAGCGATAACGGCGGTGGTTTTCCGGAAGACCTCATGGCGCGGATTTTCGAGCCCTACGTAACCACAAAGCCGCGCGGCACAGGACTGGGACTCGCCATCGTGAAAAAAATCGTCGATGAACACCACGGCGAGATCGCCATAGAAAACCGGCCCCGGCAGGGCGCGTCGGTCAGCATTTTGCTGCCGGTGCCCGACGGCGCCTCGGCCAAGGCGGCCTGAGCCATGGCCCAGATCCTCGTAGTCGACGACGAAATCGGGATCCGCGAGCTGCTGTCGGAAATTCTCGCCGACGAGGGACACCAGGTCATGCTCGCGGAGAACGCAGGCGCTGCGCGACGCGTGCGGGCCGCGCAGCGGCCGGACCTGGTGCTCTTGGATATCTGGATGCCCGATACCGACGGCATCACCCTGCTCAAGGAGTGGGCCGCCAATGGCCAGCTGACCATGCCGGTGGTCATGATGTCGGGACACGGCACCATTGAAACCGCGGTCGAGGCGACGCGCATCGGCGCCCTCGATTACCTCGAAAAGCCAATTGCGCTGCAGCGCCTGCTCGCCACGGTGAAGCGGGCATTGCGCAACCAGGACGTGCCCGTCTCGCATCGCCTTACTCTTGCGGGGCTCGGACGCTCCGCGGTGCTGGGCGATCTGAAGCGCCGCCTTGCCCAGCTCGCGCAGGTCGGAACGCCGTTGATGTTGCGCGGCGAGCGGGGCATGCAGGCGGAAATGTTCGTCCGTCATCTGCTCCCGGCGGGAGCGCCACTCGTATCGGGCGAAGAGGCGCTGAACGATCCGCCCTCGGAAATTCTGGCGCGCGCAGCCGGCGGGATCCTGTTCATCGCCGACCTTTCCAGGCTGACGCGCAGCGAACAGAAAAATCTGGAATTCCTGCTCGTCCGCGCTGAGAAGCACAAAGCGCGTGTGATTTCGTTCTTGGCCATCGAGCCCCGGCGGTTGGTGGCGGAGCACGATTTCGACGCCGATCTCATGGTCCGGTTGTCCGAACTCGTCATCGCTCTGCCCGCATTGCGCGATTTCGCCGAGGAAATTCCGGACATCGCAGCACTCGTTCTTGCGCAATTGGTCGAAGCGCGAGCCTGCCCGCCGCGGCGTTTCTCCATCGCGGCGCTCAACGCGTTACGCCACCATCCGTGGTCGGGCAACCTCGCCCAGCTGGACGCGGTCGTCAAGAACCTCGGGCTGACCGCGCTGGATGAAGAAGTGCGCCTGGAAGATGTCGAGCGGGTTCTCGCCGCGCATTCGGGCCCCGTTGCGGCGGGCGAACTGCCGCTCGACCAGCCCTACCGGGAAGCCCGCGACGCGTTTGAGCGCCTGTATTTCGAATACCAGCTCGCCCGCGAGAACGGCAGCATGTCGCGCGTGGCCGACCGGTCCGGTCTAGAACGCACCCACCTCTACCGCAAACTTAAGGCTCTGGGCCTTCCGGTGGGCCGGCGCGAGGAAGGCTGACCTGGCAGGAGCGCGCATCCCGGTGCATGTCGTCACCGGTGCCCCCGGTGCCGGGAAGAGCGCCTTCATTGCGCAGCTGTGCGCCCAAAGGCAGGACTGGCTGGGCCTCGTGAATGCCATTGCCTCCGCGTTCCGCGAACCAAACCTCATGTCATTGACCGCTGGGTGTCCTTGCTGCACGGGCAGGGTAGTGCTGCAGGTCACGCTCGCCCGTGCACTGAGGGCGACCCAGGCCGGAAGGGCTTTCGTGGAACTTTCCGATCCCGCCCACCTGGAAGGCTTGCAACGGGCGCTGAGCGAGGCGCCGCTCGGCTTGTCGGTTGTACGTGCGCGTTCGTTCAGCCTGCCGCAGCACGCCGGAGTGTCTGCCGCCGACATCGAGCGCTGAAGCGGCCGGCCGTTGGCAGTGACCGCGACGGTCGCTATCATGACGCGGTCAGGAAAAAAATATCTCATGCTGCTCCAGCTCGTCATTGTCTACCTCATCGTTTCGATCGGCATCGGCCTGTATGCCGCGACGAAGGTAAAGAATTCAGCCGACTTCGTGGTGGCGGGCCGCCATCTGCCCCTGCCCTTTATCGTGGCGACCGTGTTCGCCACCTGGTTCGGCTCCGAGACCGTCCTCGGCATCCCGGCCAAATTTCTCAATGAAGGTCTCAGGGGCGTGGTGGCCGACCCGTTCGGCTCCTCGATGTGCCTCATCTTCGTAGGGCTGTTTTTCGCACGGCCGCTCTACCGCATGGGCCTGCTCACGATCGGCGATTTTTACCGGGCGCGATACAACCGCGCGATCGAGTTGACGGCGGCCGTGTGCATCGTGATCTCCTACCTCGGCTGGGTGTCGGCGCAGATCACCGCGCTCGGACTCGTATTCAACGTGCTGACTGAAGGCGCGCTCGCGCCCTGGCAGGGCATGATGCTGGGTGTTGCCATCGTGCTGGTTTACACGCTGGCAGGCGGCATGTTCTCGGTCGCCTTCACGGATCTGTTCCAGATGGTCATCATCGGCGTCGGGATGGTCTACATCGCGGTCGTCGTATCCGGCATGGCCGGGGGCGCGGGGGTTGTCGTCGAGCATGCGCGCGCCGCAGGCAAGCTCGAATTCCTGCCGGCACTCGCGCCGCGCGACGTGATCGCATTCGCCGCGGCGTGGATGACCATGGCGCTCGGGTCCATCCCGCAGCAGGACGTGTTCCAGCGAGTGAGCGCGGCGAGGAACGAGAATACCGCCGCGCTGGGCTCGGTTCTTGGCGGCAGCATCTATTTCTTCTTCGCGTTCGTCCCGATGTTCCTCGCGTACTCGGCCAGCCTTATCGATCCGAAGATGGTGGCCGACCTACTCGCGAAGGATTCCCAGTACATCCTGCCGCGCCTGATTCTGGATCACGCCCCCTTCGCGGCGCAGGTCATGTTCTTCGGCGCGCTGCTGGCAGCGATCCTTTCATGCTCGTCGGCCACGCTGCTCGCGCCGTCCGTAACCTTCGCCGAAAACGTCCTGCGCAATTTCTTTCCCAACATCACCGACGACCAGTTCTTGCGCATGCTGAGGATCGTGGTGCTTGTCTTCGCGATGGGCGTGCTCGTATTTGCGATGACCTCCAATTCGACCATCTATGGCATGGTCGAGAATGCCTACAAGATCACACTGGTGGCGGCGTTTACGCCGCTGGCATTCGGCCTGTACTGGAAGCGCGCCACCACGCAAGGTGCTGCTGCCGCGATGTTTCTCGGCCTGGCGACATGGCTCGCGCTCGAGTTTGGCGCGCCAGAAGGGATTCTGCCGCCGCAATTCGCCGGCCTGATCGCCGCGATCTGCGGCATGGTTGCGGGATCCCTCCTGCCGCAGTGGTACGCCGGATCGGCGCACGCGGGTCGCCGCGCTCCGCTCGCTCACGCCAAATCCTAGACTTTCTATTTTTAAGATCCGCTCCCAGAGCGGATCTCAGGGCAATTCTTGTACCGGTATCAGTACATTCAGCCGGCGCGGAGCGCTGCCCATGCAAACGCGGCCCAGCCCAGGATGAGCGCAGTCGCGCCGATGGGCGCCACGGCCCCGAGCCATTTGTGCCCGAACAGTGCGAGCGCGTAGAGGCTCCCCGAGAACAAAAAGATTCCCGCGGCCATCAGCCACCCGGCGACGCGCAGCGCAGCGTTGTCTGGCAGGTGGAAAAATGCGAGGCCCACCAGCGCAACGCCAAGTGCGTGATAGAAGTGGTACTGAACGCCGGTCTGGTAGACGGCGAGCATCTCCGGCGACAGGCGCGCTTTGAGTCCATGCGCACCGAACGCTCCGATGATCACGGCCGCCAGCGCAAGCAGGCAGCCAAGCGACAAAAACATCCTTGCGCTGGCGGCCACAGCCAGTTACGCAGCCACCGTCATCGCGGCCGGCTCGTAGGCCAGATAGGGCGCCAGCCAGCGCTCGGCGTCTTCCAAGCCCATGCCCTTGCGCCGGGCGTAATCGGCAACTTGGTCGCGGCCAAGCTTGCCGACCGCGAAATAGGCCGAATCCGGGTGCGAGAAGTAAAACCCCGATACGGCCGAGGCCGGGAGCATCGCGAACGACTCGGTCAAAGTCATGCCGGTATTCTTGTGCGCCTCGAGCAAGCGGAAGAGAGGCCCTTTCTCGGTGTGGTCGGGGCAGGCCGGGTAACCGGGTGCGGGGCGGATGCCGCGATATTTCTCGGCGATCAGTTCCTCGTTGGAAAGCGTCTCGTCGGCAGCGTAGCCCCAGAATTCGCGCCGAACCCGCTGGTGGAGATGCTCGGCGAAGGCCTCCGCCAGTCGATCCGCAAGCACCTTGAGCATGATCGCGTTGTAGTCGTCGTTCTTCGCTTCGTATGCACCCAGGCGCGCTTCGAAGCCGCCCGTGCAGACGGCGAACGCCCCGATATGGTCCGCGATTCCCGCGGCTTTTGGCGCGATGAAGTCCGCGAGACACTGATTGTGGCGGCCGGTAGGCTTGTGGTTCTGCTGCCGCAGGTTGCGCCAGGTCATGCGCACGTCTCGGCGCTGGGTGTCGCCATAGATTTCGATGTCGTCGGCGTTCACTTGGGCTGCGGGGAACAGCCCGAAAACACCATTGGCGGCGATCCACTTCTCCGCGACGATCCGGCCGAGCATCTCCTGCGCTTCGGCAAACACTTTTTTTGCCGCGTCGCCAACCACCTCGTCCTCGAGGATGCGCGGATACGGGCCGGACAATTCCCAAGCCTGGAAGAAGGGTGTCCAGTCGATGTGCGGGACCAGCCGTTCGATCGGATAGTTGCGCAGCGTCTGGATACCCAACTGGTTGGGTGCTGGGGGAACGTAGTGGTCCCAATCGGTCTTCAGGCCCAGCTTGCGCGCCTCCGCGATTGCATGCAGCGGGCCTTGGCCTTTCTTGTCGCGGTGCTGGACGCGGATCTTGTCGTAGTCCGCGAGCACGCCGGCGAGGTATCCGCTGCGCAGATCGGCCGACAGCAGGTTGGAGACCACCGCAACGCTTCGCGAGGCGTCAGGCACGTAGACGACCGGGCCGGAGTAGTTCGGCGCAATTTTCACCGCCGTGTGGGCCCTCGAGGTGGTCGCCCCGCCGATCAGCAATGGCAATTTGAATCCGTCGCGCTCCATCTCCTTCGCGACGTGCGCCATCTCTTCCAGCGACGGAGTGATCAGGCCGGACAAGCCGATGATGTCGGCCTTTTCCGCCTTGGCGGTTTCGAGGATCTTCTGCGCCGAAACCATCACGCCCAGGTTTACCACGTCGTAGTTGTTGCACTGGAGAACGACCGCGACAATGTTCTTGCCGATATCGTGGACGTCGCCTTTGACGGTCGCGATGACGATTTTGCCCTTGGCCTTGCCGGCGTTTCCGCTGCGGACTTTTTCCGCTTCGATATAAGGGATCAGGTGCGCGACCGCCTGTTTCATCACGCGCGCCGACTTCACCACCTGTGGCAAAAACATCTTGCCCGCGCCGAACAGATCGCCCACCACGTTCATGCCGTCCATGAGCGGGCCTTCGATGACTTCGATCGGCTTGCCGCCGGCTGTGTCGATCTTGAGGCGGATTTCCTCGGTGTCCTCGACGATGAAGTCGGTGATGCCGTTTACGAGGGCATGGGAGAGCCGGCTTTCCACCGGACCGCGCCGCCAGGTGTCGTCTTTTACGTTCTCCTTCGCGCCGCCCTTGACGGTATTGGCGATCTCGATCAGCCGCTCAGTCGCGTCGGGCCGGCGGTTGAAGATCACGTCCTCGACGCGCTCTTTGAGTTCGGGCGCGGTTTCCGCGTAGACGCCGAGCTGTCCGGCGTTGACGATCCCCATCGACATGCCCGCGCTGACGGCGTGATAGAGGAACGCAGTGTGCATCGCCTCCCGCACCGCATCGTTACCACGGAACGAAAATGAAAAATTCGATACGCCGCCCGAAATCTTGGCGTGAGGCAGGTTGGCGCGAATCCACTTCGTCGCCGCAATATAGTCGATGCCGTAGTTGGCATGTTCTTCCAGTCCGGTCGCGACCGCGAAGATATTGGGATCGAAGATGATGTCTTCGGGCGGGAACTCCACCGCTTCGGTGAGCAGCTTGTAGGCGCGCGTGCAGACCTCGATGCGACGCTCGAGCGTATCGGCCTGGCCTTTTTCATCGAAGGCCATCACGACCGCGGCGGCACCGTACTTCCTCACGAGCCGCGCCTGGCGCAGGAATTCGGCTTCCCCTTCCTTCATGCTGATCGAGTTGACGATGCCCTTGCCCTGCAGGCACTTGAGCCCGGCTTCGATGACGCTCCATTTGGAGGAGTCGATCATCACCGGCACACGCGAAATGTCGGGCTCGGCGGAGACGAGGTTGAGGAAGGTGACCATGGCCTTTTCCGAGTCGAGCATGGCCTCGTCCATGTTCACGTCGATCACCTGCGCACCGTTCTCCACCTGCTGGCGGGCCACGGCGAGGGCGCCGGCATAGTCGCCGGCCAGGATGAGGCGCGCGAATGCCTTCGAACCGGTGACGTTGGTGCGTTCTCCCACATTGACGAAGAGCGACGCTTCACCCACGTTGAAGGGCTCCAGGCCCGACAGGCGCATGTCCCTGGGCAGGTCGGGAATTGCGCGCGGAGCGACGCCCTCGACCTGTGCCGCGATCGCGCGGATGAACTCCGGTGTCGTGCCGCAGCAGCCACCTGCGATGTTCAGCCAGCCGCCGCGCGCCCACTCGCCCATCTGGCACGCCATGTTTTCGGGCGTGTCGTCATATTCGCCGAAAGCATTCGGCAGCCCGGCATTGGGATGCACCGAGGTATAGGTTTCGGCCACGTTCGACAAC